>CACYBJ010000001.1 GCA_902772565.1 uncultured Lachnospiraceae bacterium
CTCCGTAACTTCCCAGTTCCCGAAACTGTGACCCTTTGGAGGAATCTCAGTAACTTCTTTTTTGGCACCGCAGTTTGTACAATGCTTCGACTTGCTTCCGGCAGTAAGACATGTAGCTTCAACATCGGTAATGAAACCCGTCCACTGATGTCCCACAGGATCCATGGGAAGGGTAATTGTCTGTCCGCAAAGTGTGCATATGCCGGAACGTGTTCCGCCTTCTTCGCAGCTGCCTTCGGTGATTACCCAATCAGTAACAACGTGATCTGTAACAGGAATAATTGTCCAGTCCTTAATGCTGTCACAATTCTTGCAATGAATGGATTTGGCACCTTCGCCGTAACATGTTGCGGGAATATCTATTGTATAATCCGTGTCCCAAACATGGTCACCGTAGGCGCCTTCTTCGGTTTCTACTTCGCCGCATTTTGAACAGCTGCGCTGCTTGGTTTCCCTGGTTACGCAATCGGCAGTTTTAACTGTCGTCCAATCGCTCCAGTTATGTCCTGTAGGAACCGATGTGGATGTAAGAGTGCTTCCACAAATCGTACACTCTTTAGTCAGTTCACCGAACTCCGTACAGGTTGCCGTATCGGAGATTTCCACAAAATTATGCTGCTTTACTTCGCCCAGTGAAAATATAAAATGCATGGTAAACTCAGCATCATATTGCGGGTGGTGGTAAGTGAAAAAGTAATAAATCACGTCACCGCACGAAGGAGTCTCCAGAGATACGTTAACTTCCCTGTAGGTATATACAGGATTGGTCTTGCTGAGTACCGGCATGGTCAGATCCTCACGGAATCCGCAAAGATCGCAGACCAGGGTGCCTTTGCCCTCTTTATCCAGAGTCGGCTCGTCTGCCGCACTGCACTGAATGGTATATGAGTGTTCATGATGCAGGGTCACGGCATTTGTCGAGAGATCAATTTCATAAAAGCCCGGTGCGGAATTGGATGTGGTATACCATACAACCTTGTTGCCCGCAACTATAGGCTTACAATCCGAAAGTCTTCCTGTAGAGGATGTATAGATGCTTCCGATTTTGTTTCCGGAACCGTCCACAAAACAGTATTTGAATGTATAAACTCCTCCCTGGTTTTCATTCCACATAAGGAGGAATTTATTGTTGTTTATCTTTACGAACTGAGGATTGCTGACTTTTACAGTATCGGTGCCGTTCACATAGTTGGTAAACCACTTGACTGTGGATGTGGAACTTGCAAGAGTACCGCTCTTAGGTGTAACCGTTAAGAAAATATTTCTGATACCCGACATAGGATTAACAGTTCCGTCCTGAGCTATGGAATTTCCTGCTATAAGATAGTTTGAGGAAGATGCTTCGAATCCACCGATGTCACATCCGGTATAATTATAATGAGCAAGACCCGATGCAAAGGACATGGTCATGGTGTAATCACAGTCCACTCGGTTCCAGATATCCTGACTGGTTATTACTTCATCTCCCGCCGTACCGGGGTATGTAAGAAGCATGATTCCTCTGGTATCAAAGTATCCGCTGGCATCGCCATGGTTTACCGTAGCTACTTTTCCGTTATCACATATAATATACTGGTTCATGGAATGGCTGACATAGCCGCCCTGAAGGATGTTTAAAACCCTCGTAAAAGAGTCTGTGATCTTATTGGTTTCGGTATTAAATGCCATAAATACGTTAGCCTGATGATTAGTCCCTTCATCATCGGCATACATCTCATGAGCAGTAAGAAGATAAAGCATCTTTCCTGACTGGGCGAATCTGAGAGAGCCGGCCTTAAAAGGATGAACGGTGTTGGCTCCGAAAAGACCGTCGCTTCCGATTCTGTTCCAGCTATCGTCGTATACGGTAATTCTGAATACTTCTTTTGTTTCGTCCTCTTCTTCATTGTTCTGGCCGGTTACTATGTAATGGTGGTTTCCGTCATAGTAATATCCGCCGAAGAGTTCAAGCTCCGGAGTAAGGGTTTTGCCGCTCACATATTTGTAATCATCGTCATAAATCTCAATAATGATATTGGTTCCGTCGTACTCCACCCTTTCAAAACTTCCGTCGGAAAGAGTATTAAGGTAAGATTTTACCACTGTACTGGCGTAGGTGTAGAAACCGTAGTTCTGATCGTCCGCATTATTGGTCTTTACTCCCGCCGCAGATACCAGCCCCGTAATCATTACCAGGCTCATAAACAATGCTATGAGTTTTGAAAAAATGCTGTAGTGTACTGCTGATCTCATTTTGCTTTCCCCTTATATTACATAATTCTACTGTCGTAGACTATTATCATGATCAAACCATACTTAAGTACGGCCTCCCCCGATTAGAAATCGGGGGCAGAAATCGTAGGAATCCCAAAGGGATTCCTTTGATGTCTCAAAGGCGACGGCCTCCCCCGATTAGAAATCGGGGGCAGAATAGGAACGGATTTACTCCTCTTCGATTACCGCCTGCTCAAGTGCAAGATTAACCGCTTCCTTGAACATGCTATAGTTGTAGGATGCGCCGGAAATGGCATCTACCTTGCTGAGTGACCCTGTATCCGCTAACATTCTGGCATATTCCTGCGCGGCAGATATGGCAAACTGAGCATCGGTATACATACCCTCGGTATCGTATTCCGGTTCCTCTTCCGTATCTTCTTCCTGAGTCTCGCCCTCTTCACCTTCTTCGCCTTCTACGGGCTCTGTCGGCTCTTCGGGTTCCTCAGGCTCGGTCTTGCCGAAGTTTTCATCCTTCAGGTTGCCTTCGGGATCGTAGGTCTTAAATTCACAATCCACAACCTTGCCACCTTCAATAACAATAGTCACCTCGCCGTAGCCCGCCGCATAGCCCGCCTCTTCTTCGGTGCGGACATCGCTCTGGGCAGTGTAGGTGCCGTCCTTGTACTGAACCTTTTTCATGCCCGGGATTGGAATAATATCGTCTTCATCGCATCCTGCAAATGCCGCGGCAAATACAATAGCAGCAATTACAAGCGTAAGAATTTTCTTTTTCATAAATCAGTCCTTATTCGTTAAAAACACATCCGTTCAAAAAACTTCCGGAATCACCTGTGGTTTTCGCGCGAAAAAGCATACTGCGCCAATTTCATTTTACTAAATATATA
>CACYBJ010000002.1 GCA_902772565.1 uncultured Lachnospiraceae bacterium
CCTGTGTTTGCTGCTTTTTTACTTATTGACAGCATACCTTTTTACAACATAATAGCTCTTGTGATTTTCTGCGTGGCCTGTATCACCGACTTTTTGGACGGTCACATTGCCAGAAAGTACAATCTGGTTACCAACTTCGGTAAGTTCATGGATCCTCTTGCGGACAAAGTGCTTGTGAGCACAGCCATGATCATACTTGTGGGACTGGGCATCCTTCCTTCATGGATTGCCGCAATTATTATCGCAAGAGAGTTTATCATCAGCGGTTTCAGAACAGTAGCGGCAGATGCCGGCGTGGTAATCGCAGCAGGCTGGATCGGAAAAGTTAAGACCAATTTCCAGATGTTTATGTGCATCTTTATGATCTACATTGCCAATTCCGAGCTGGAAAATGGTTTCTATGATTTTATAAACATCTGCGCCCAGATCTGCATGTGGGCAGCTCTTGTTCTTACCATCTGGTCCCTTGTGGATTATATTTGGAAGAACCGTCAGGTAATCGCAGACAGGTAAAATACTAAAACATGAAAACAGTAATTATAGGTGGAGGTGCCGCGGGCATGATGTGCGCGGCACTTCTTTCAGATAAAAGCGAAAAAATAATCATCGAAAAGAATGCCAAACCCGGCCGCAAGATTTATATAACCGGAAAAGGCAGATGCAATCTGACCAACCTTTGCGACAAGAATGAATTCATCGATAATGTTGTGGGCGGCGGACGGTTTATGTACAGTTCCTTCGGCCGTTTTTCAAATTACGATGTTATGGATTTCTTTGAAAGTCACGGACTTCCGCTTAAAGTGGAACGCGGCAACAGAGTGTTCCCCGAGTCCGATAAGTCGGCAGATGTAATCGATACCTTAAGACGTGCCTGCAGGGAAAACGGCGCAGCATTTATGTATGAGTCGGAGGTTAAGGATATTATACTTAACGAAGATAGGGACGCGGTCTGCGGCATAAGGCTTTCCGACGGTACTGAAATGGAATTCGACAACGTGGTGGTTGCCACCGGCGGTCTTTCCTACCCTTCGACAGGATCCACCGGCGACGGATATCGTTTTGCAAGAACTGCGGGACTTTCCGTTACCAAGTGTTATCCTTCTTTGGTATCTTTCAAAATAAAAGAAGAGTTTTGCGCGGAAATGTCGGGACTTTCCCTTAAAAATGTGAGCATTTCCGTTATTAAAGACGATAAGGAAATATATTCCGATTTCGGTGAAATGCTTTTTACCCATACGGGTGTAAGCGGTCCCATGATACTTTCGGCATCTGCCACATGCAGTATTAATGCGGCGGGAGCAAGGCTTGTGATCGATCTTAAGCCGGCTCTCGATGAAGAAAAGCTTGACGAGCGACTCATAAGGGATTTCGAAGCAGACAGAAACAAGGAACTTAAGAATGTGCTGAGGGGCCTTCTCCCCGCATCCATGGTTCCGGTGTTTATAGGAAAACTGGCATCTGCCATGGCAGGGGCCGGCATGAAGGCAAAGGGAGGCATGTCCTTATCCGAAACCATCGCCGAGACCAAGGCCAATTCCGTAACTGCGGAAGAAAGAAGAGAAATAGTTCATCTTCTTAAGAATTTTGACATGAATATCACCGGTCTCGGAGGTTTTAACGAAGCGGTGGTTACAAAGGGCGGAGTGGATCTTAAGGAAATCAATCCCAAGACCATGGAAGCAAAGAATATAAAAGGACTTTATTTTATCGGCGAAGTGCTGGACGTGGATGCATTTACGGGAGGTTTCAACCTTCAGATAGCCTGGTCCACGGCAGCGGCGGCAGCGGCAGATATTTCCGCCGGGTGTGAAGAGGAGTAAGAAACATGACATATCAGATAGCAATAGACGGTCCTGCGGGAGCCGGAAAAAGTACTATAGCAAAGAAACTGGCCAGGACTCTTGGCTGGATCTACGTGGATACCGGCGCAATGTACAGAGCGGTGGCGCTTTTTTGCATCAGAGGCGGTATTGATATCAGGGACGAAGAGGCCATAGTTAATGCGCTGCCCGGGATTGACATAGATATTATCTACAACGATGAAGGCCAGCAGGTTATTCTTAACGGCGAAAACGTGAACGGCTTTATCCGTACGGAAGAAGTATCTGCCATTACAAGCGCCGTAAGCGCCTACGGTCCCGTAAGAGCCAAGGTGGACGAAATATCCAGGAGCATTGCAGCAAGAAATTCCGTTGTAATGGACGGCCGTGACATAGGGACCACAGTGCTTCCCGATGCTACCACCAAAATTTTTCTTACAGCAAGCGTAGAGGAGCGTGCCAACAGAAGATATAAAGAGTATATAGAAAAGGGTATCGAAGCCGATCTTGAAGAAATCAAGGCAGATATCGAAAAGCGCGACGAAAATGACAGGAACCGCGAAATTTCACCTTTGAGACAGGCAGATGACGCAGTCCTCGTAGACTCTTCCTTTATGAGCATAGATGAAGTTGTAGAGGAAATACTTGAAATTCATCGGGGAAGTTTTTTATGAGAACAGTAAAAGTTGCGGAGCATGCAGGGTTTTGCTTCGGCGTAAAAAGAGCGGTGGAACGCGTAGAGGAACTGGCGGCCGAAAGAGTATATACTCTCGGAACCATAATCCACAACGAATTTGTGGTAAAGGATCTTGAGGAGAAGGGTGTACGGGTTCTTGAAAGCGTTGAGGATGCCGAAAAAATCGGCTCCGGAATTATTGTTATCCGTTCCCACGGCGTAGGTAGAGATGTGGATGAACGTCTCAGACAGATTTCCGAAAACAGCGGTTTGAACTCCGACGGAAGCAGGAAAATCACCATAGTGGATGCTACCTGTCCTTTCGTAAAGAAAATCCATAAAATCGTTTCCAAGGCTTCCGAAGAAGGCAAGTTCGTGGTGATGATAGGAGACAGCACCCACCCCGAGGTTTGCGGAATTCTGGGTTGGATTACGGGCGACTATTTGATTACCGACGACAAAGCGGTTCTTGAAAATTACGAATTCCCGACGGGAAGGGATATTTGTATGGTGGTTCAGACCACCTTTTATTACAAAAAATTTCAAGAATTTGTTGAAATTATAGAGAAAAAAGGGTATGATATTAACACTAGTGTGGTAAATACTGTTTGCAATGCAACAGAAGAACGCCAAACTGAAGCAACTGAGCTGGCATCTGCCTCAGACGCAATGATTATCATCGGAGGCATGCATAGCTCCAACACAAGGAAACTGTATGAGATTTCATCAGGCTGCTGCCCCAACACATTTTTTGTGCAGAGCGCAAAGGACCTTGATGATCTGGACCTTTCAAAATTTGAAAGGATCGGCATTACAGCCGGAGCTTCAACCCCACACAATATTATAGAGGAGGTTCAAAATAGAATGGAAGATTTTGGACAGTTATTGGCAGAAGAAAATTTAAAATCTATACACAATGGGGAGGTTGTTGAAGGTACAGTTCTTGATGTTAAAGAAGACCAGATTATTCTTAACATCGGCTATAAGGCCGACGGTATCATTCCGAAGAGCGAATATACAAAAGACTCTTCACTTGATCTCAGAACCGTTGTAAATGTAGGTGATACCATGAGCGCTAAGGTACTCAAGGTAAACGACGGTGACGGACAGGTAAGCTTAAGCTACAGAAGAGCACAGTCACTCGTTGTAGAGAGCAAGGTTCTTGAAGAAGCATTCGAGAACAAGGCAGTAGTAACAGGTAAGGTAGTAGATGTTGTTAAGGGCGGTCTTAACGTACTCGTAGACAACGTAAGAGTATTCATTCCTGCAAGTCTTGTATCCGACGTATTTGAAAGAGACCTTAACAAGTACAAAGACACAGACATTGAGTTCTATGTAACTGAGTACAATCCTAAGAAGAGAAGAATCATTGGTGACCGCAAGCAGCTTGTTGCTTCCGAGAAAGCAGAGAAAATGGCTGCAGCACTTGCTAACATCCGTGAAGGAGATGTATTTGACGGTATCGTTAAGAACATCACAGACTTTGGTGCATTCATCGACATCGGTGACATCGACGGTCTTCTTCATGTAACCGAAATGGGTTGGGGAAGAACAGGCAATCCTAAGAAGGTATTCAAGGTTGGCGAAACTGTAAGATGCTACGTTAAGGAAATCAAGGGCGACAAGATTGCACTCAGCAAGAAGTTCGACGATGAGAATCCTTGGGCCGATGCAGAAGAGAAGTTTGCAGTTGGCAACATCGTAACAGGTAAGGTAGCAAGAATGACAGCATTCGGTGCTTTCGTTGAACTTGCACCCGGCGTTGACGGACTCCTTCATGTTTCCCAGATCTCCAGAAAGAGAGTTGAGAAGCCGGAAGATGTTCTTACAGTAGGACAGGAAATCGAAGCTAAGGTTGTTAACTTTGATCCAGCCGAAAGAAAGATCACTCTTTCCATGAAAGCAATCGCTCCCGAAGAGGATGTAGAAGAGGAAGCACCTGCAGCAGAAGAAGCAGCAACTGAAGAAGTTGCAGCAACAGAGGAAGCTGCAACAGAAGAAGCAGCTCCTGCTACAGAAGAGTAATTCTTAATAAGGACTTTAAGAGGCCATGCATTGCATGGTCTCTTTTTTGTTGTTTTTTTTGCCCTTTTAGGGTATAGTATAAAAGGTTATGTCTGCGCATTTTTGCAGTCGGGACCGGGGGGAATTTACCGGAATTCACAAGTGTTTTCCGTATAATTCCGCAGAAATTCAGTTTGAAAGCAGGGCTTTCACATCCGCTGTGACGGGCAGGCGCGTCACCGGTTAGCATCACGCCTGCATCACGGTAAGGAATATGAGTGAATATTTAAGAATTGCAATTGATGCCATGGGAGGAGACAATGCACCGGGCGAAATAGTTAAGGGCGCAGTACTTTCCCTTTCCGACCAAAAGAATATCAAAATAGTTCTTGTGGGCAGGGAAGATGAGGTAAATGCCGAACTGGCAAAATACAGCGATTATGATAAAGACAGAATAGAAGTGGTTCATGCACCTACGGTTATAGATATAAATGAATCCCCTACAGCCGAAGTAAGAAGGAAGAAGGATTCTTCCATGGTTGTGGCCATGAATCTGTACAAAGAGGGTAAGGTGGACTGTGTGGCATCTGCCGGAAGCACGGGAGCACTTTTTGTATGCGGAACTACCATAGTAAAGAGAATCCGAGGCATTGAAAGAACGCCTCTTGCACCGGTAATCCCTACCGCAGGCGGTCTGTCACTTCTTGTGGATTCCGGAGCCAATGTGGATGCAAGACCTGAATGCTTTGTTCAGTACGCACAGATGGGTTCCATCTACATGGAAAAAGTACTTGGAGTAAAGAATCCGAGAGTCGGACTTGTTAACATCGGTGTTGAGGAAGAGAAGGGAAATCAGCAGGTTAAAGCAGCCTTCGAACTTCTTAAGGAGTGTCCGGACATCAACTTCATCGGAAATGTTGAAGCAAGGGAAATCCCCAACGGCGTATGCGACGTAATCGTGTGCGATGCCTTTGTGGGAAATGTAATATTAAAACTCTACGAGGGAACCGCAAAAGCTCTCGTTAAAATAATCAAGGGCGGACTGATGGAGTCCGTAAGAGGCAAAATCGGCGGACTGCTTGTTAAGAAGCCTCTTAAAAAGACCCTTAAGACCTTCGATGCATCCGAATACGGCGGCGCACCTTTCCTGGGACTTTCCGGTCTTGTGGTTAAGATGCACGGAAGCTCGAAACATAAGGATGTAAGAAGCGCCATTAAACAGTGTGTGCTCTTTAATGAGCAGAACATTCCGGAACTTTACAGAGTCAACATAGCAGAAAAGGCAAAGAACAATGACTAAGGAAAAACTGTTTCAGATCATCAGCGAAAATACAGGCGTTGAAATCAACGAAATAACAGAAGAGTCCCATCTTTACGATGAACTGGGAATCGATTCACTGGAACTTGAGAAGATAGTTGCGGAAGCGGAAGCGATTTTTGATACCGTCTATGACAGACGCGGTTACTCGGCTGTTGTTACGGTTGGGGAACTGTATCAGTCGCTGACAGCTATACGATAGGAGTTTTTATGCTTGACGGAAGCCTTAGGGATTTAGAAAAACTGATAGGTTACGAATTTAAAGATAAGGAGCTTTTGCTCCTTGCTCTGACCCATTCTTCCTACAGCCATGAGTTAATGATAACCGGTGGAGAGAAGCGGAATAACGAGCGTCTGGAGTTTTTGGGAGATGCGGTTTTGGAACTTATTTCCAGTGAGTTTCTGTTCAGGAACTATACGCATCTGCCGGAGGGAGAACTGTCCAAACTTCGTGCCTCCCTTGTAAGCGAGACGCCTCTTGCGGACTGCGCAAGGCAGATTTTCCTGGACAAGTATGTGCTTGTGGGAAAAGGGGAGAAACTTAATCATGGTAATGAGAAGGATTCCATTCTTTCGGACGCCTTTGAATCCATAATAGGTGCCACCTACTTGGACGGCGGACTTGAGCCTGCCAGGGCATTTGTGGAAAGTTATGTTTTAAATGACATAGAGCACAAGAAAAGGTTTTACGATGCCAAAACCGAACTTCAGGTCATGGTGCAGAATCTTTATCAGTGCGTTCCTGAGTATGAGGTTATTTCGGAATCGGGATCTCCTCATGACATGACATTTACGGTGGAAGTGCGCATCTGCGGAAAGCCTTACGGAACCGGCGAGGGCCGTTCCAAGAAACAGGCTCAGCAAAAGGCTGCATATGCCGCTATTGTTAAAATGGAGAAAGAAAAAGAGCAAAAGGACGAATAAATGTATCTTAAGAGTATTGAGGCCCATGGGTTTAAGGCCTTTGCCAATAAAATCAAACTCGAATTCGGTGACGGCATTACCGGCATTGTAGGTCCTAACGGATC
>CACYBJ010000003.1 GCA_902772565.1 uncultured Lachnospiraceae bacterium
AGCAGGCATATGCCTTCGGAAGATGATATATACTCGTCTCTTCTGTCCTCATATTTAATCATGGCAGTCGAGAAAGATCCGTATGGCAGATATAAGGTAATAAACAGGACAAGAAGACTCATCCACGAACTGTAAACAGTCGCCTGACCGTATTGTTCCGTTGTTAAAAGCCTTGTAAAAACAGGAAGTGTGATAAAACTGATACAGCGCTGAACTATACTGCAAATGGTATAAGATATTGATACCTTTGCAGCCAGCGGCAGGCTATTCCATTTAGTTTTAACGTTCATTTTCAAATCAGTTTCCTATTCCGTTTTTTTCCAGATATTGCCCACATGTAAAAACCTCATTCTTCTGGAATTTATTTCATTCAGAATAAATTCCCGGTGAAGTTCAAATCCTACTTCCTTAAACAGGCGGTAATACTCATCCCTACTCCTGTAAAAGGCGGTGTATCCATTAGACTTATTAAACATAAGTATCTTGCCTATATTCTCATCATTCATTGTATCCCTTGTACAAATATATGCTCCGGGCTTTAAATGATCATAAATATTCTGTATTATCTTTACGGCAACATCATCCTGTCTAATGTAAATAAACAAACCAAGAACCATTGCAGAATCATAGACTTTGTCCAGTTTCATTTCTGAAGCATCTGCCTGATAAAACTTCACATTGGTGATTCCTCTTTTACTTGCCTCCGCATTGGCAGATTCTACCATTTTCCCGGAATACTCATATCCGTCGATTTCCTTGCACTTCTCGGAAAAAGTCAGTGTCCATTCACCCCCGGCACATCCTATATCCATTAATACCGGCTTTTCCTCAAACAATTCAAAAAATGAATCAATCAAAACATTTTTGATTTCGGAATATGTTTTCGGGAAATACTTTTTTAAAGTGTATATTTCCTGCTCACTCCAGTAATCCGAATTATTGGAATACCTTTTTAAAATCTCTTCATAAGTATCTTCACTACTACAAAAAATCTCATCCAGATACTTATATACGAAAGTTTTCCCTTCCTTAAAAGATTTCTTCTTGCTTTTTGAAGATAAAAAACAACATGCTTTTCGTAATAAAGAATAACACCTAGCCATTATTTTTTTCATTTTACACCTCTAACAAGCAAGCCTATTCTTCTGATGCTCCAAAAACTACGATAATGCTTTTACACATAACCCCATCAATTAGAAACTATCTCCAAATCAAAAACTGCAGTTTTACCCGGAATTATATTTATGCTTACGTAATCTTCGACAACATCATTCTCGTCAGCGCCTTTAATTTTATATTCTTTAGGTAGTTTGATATTCACGGTTAGAAATTGGTCATATATATTATATGAGATGTCGGAATCAATAAACCAGCAATAAACCACAAGTTGGTTATTACTTATATAGGCTACAGTTTTAGAATTCTGTTTTTCGACAATGTACTTAACAGCCTCCGTATAGGTGGCCACCCATATATTACCGCTGTTTTTCTTTTCGACTATATAATCCAGATGCTCCTCGGCTTCCGGAATAAGTAAAGTCTGGAATTGACCATCATCCTCAGCCCGTACGTTATGCCACATTTCAATCAGCCACGTACAATCGTTTTCTGCTTTGTCAATCCATCCGTTTCGGACTTTCGAATCTATACCTTCACCAACGATAGGCATACAGAAAAGATTAAACCACTCTCCTGCTTCAGTCCCTTCTTCGGGATTCAGCGAATTATAGCCTTTTTCATCTCCTCTTACTGCCTGAATTCCCAGTCCGGTCAAAATATCATAGCCCTTTTTACACATAATGTTTTCAGGGCTTACAAACGCAACCTGTCCGGTTTCGTATCTCTCCTCAAGAAATCTGTGTGCATCTGCAATCTCATGTTTCAGGACATATACATCCTCTGCAATATCCGAATCATCGTCCATTTTTATATGATCATAGGAGTGACTCACAAGATCAATTACATCCTCGGAAACATACTTATCCCAAACAGGCAAATGGTCGGAGATCATCGAAATCACACCTGCCACAGTGCATTTGAGTCCTCGTGCTTTCATCATACGGTACAGGTTTACAGACGTTACATAATCACCGTCATCGGAAATAATAGTAACGATTGCATCGGCGTTATTGTAAACATCAGCAATTTCAGTTTTAAGTACCACAGCATTTTCCGGGACAACCATACTATCATCAGAGGCGTTTGAAGCAATCGGCGAAAGTATGCACAGCAGAAAAACAGTTGCAAGCATAACAGCTAAAGCTGCTTTCGTTCTATTACACATATTGCTCCTTACCCGTGTATTACCCGCACAGTTTTTCAAGTGCCATTATGTAGTTTACAACCTCGGATTTATTTACCGAGTATTTGTCAGTCGAAAAAGTAATCCCCGGAATCTTTACTTTCGCATCCAAAAACAACGATTTGCATCCTACCATTTCAGCAAGAGTAGCGAAAGCACAAAAATTGTATTTTCGGGGAACAATGCATCCAACAACCGTACCCGGATTGCAATAAATTACATTGGTAAATCCCGCACCCGAGGCCCCGACCACACATTTTGCTTTTGAGAACAACTCTACCTGTTGTGCGTAGGTCATATCCTCAGGGTTGACAATTCTATAGCCGTATTCCTCAAAAACCTCTATAATTTCCTTTTCATTTATCAGCCTTCTGAGTTCAAGGTCCTCTCTGGAAATAAACAGTTTTTCATTTTGTTGTTCGCAACGGTAAACCGATGCTGCATTTCGGACATTCATTACTGCGGATTCAGCAATCAGGTTGTCCGAAACACGAAAATCACTCTTCTTTATCACATTAATCGGCATCCATGTGTTCATAGATGGGATAATAAGTTTTTTCACTCGCACCATTTTATATGCCGGAACATAGATTATCCTGACATCCTTCAATACGCACTCTGTCAATTCCCTGAACTGAGGATACTTTCTTGCATCTTCATCCAATAAAACAGGAATATCTCTGCGACCGATATAGTCCTTTACATACTGATATCTCGACAGGATTTCTATTGACAAATGATAGTAATTGTAGGCCGCAAGACCGCACAGGCTGATTGCTTCGTCAGGTCCGTCGATTGCTTCACCTACTTCCAAATAAAAACGTTTTCTGTCTCCCCGTCGAATCCCGCCAAACGAATAGTTGATTCTGTTATCACCGTCATTTGCACAAATGTCGGTCACAGCCATACCATCAGAAATAACAATACCGGATAAGCCGTGAACCATCACATTCTTAAGTTCCGCAATATAAATTGCCGGAGATGTAAACTTGTGTTCGCGCTCATTACTCTCATCAAAATATGGAGGCTCGTACACTAAGCGTTTTTGCTCATTCTCTATAACAGCCAGTCTGCCCTCTTTGATTTTGCAATACTTCCTATACGAAACCGGTTTTAATCTGAGTATCGTATTACCATTCCTTCTCGCAAAGAAATAAACGCAAAAAATATCAAAGGGCGGAATCAAAACTCTTAAACGGTCGACTATAAACCGCAGCATGCGGATAAATAGACTATCTTTACTTTTACCCAAAACCTTAAACCCTTATAATAATCAAATCCTACTTAAACCCATTAACCTTCTCTACAACATACTCAATCTCTTCGTCTGTCATTCCGTAGTAAAGCGGCAGACTGAGTTCTGTTTTCGCTACTTCCTCGGCAACCGGGAAATCCCCTTTCCCATAGCCCAGATCTTTGTAGCACTCCTGCAGATGCACCGGTATCGGATAGTGCTTATTGCATCCCACGCCGCACTCTTCCAGATACTTTTCAAGTTCATCCCGCTTTTCGCACCGCACGGCAAATATGTGCCAGACCGGTTCGGCATATGCCGGCACATAAGGCAGCGTAATCAGCGGATTGCTGATACCGGCAAGATACCTGCCCGCGATTCTTCTTCTGTCTTCGTTTACCTTATCGAGACCCTTTAGCTTTACCGATAAAAATGCAGCCTGCATTTCATCCAGTCTCGAATTGTTCCCCTGATAAACATGATGGTACTTGTAATCGGAACCGTAGTTGGCGAGGCTTGCGACCTTCTTTGCCAGCTCGTCGCTGTCGGTTACAGTAGCGCCCGCATCTCCCAAGGCTCCCAGGTTCTTGCCAGGATAAAAGGAGAATCCTGCGGCATCGCCGAAGGAACCGATTACCTGTCCCTTATACTTTGCTCCGTGAGCCTGGGCACAGTCCTCAATTACATAAAGTCCGTGTTTTTTAGCAATTTCCGTTATGGGTCCCATGTCACAGGGCTGGCCGTACAGATGCACCGGCATTACAGCCTTCGTCCTTTCGGTTACGGCTTCCTCTATTTTGGCCGGATCCATGTTGTAGGTTCTTAGGTCCGCGTCCACAAGTACCGGCTTCGCACCCGTATAGGTTACGGCAAGCGCAGTGGCTATGAAGGTATTGGCCGGAAGTATTACTTCGTCACCTTCACCTATTCCCAGAGCCTTAAGGGGGAGCATGAGAGCATCCAGCCCGCTGCCTACACCCACACAGTGTTTCCTGCCGCAATACCCGGCAAATGCCTTCTCGAAGGCCTCGTCTTCTTTGCCTTTTATATACCAGCTGTTGTTAAGAACTCTATCAAAAGCCGCCCTTAACTCGTCCCCGATTTCCTTCTCAAGAGGACGAAAGCTCACAAAAGGAACCTTTATTTCACTCATGTCTTACCATACCTCACAAATCACTCTTTTACACCGACAAATTTAAGAAACTCATCATAGTCCCTGATGTAGTCGGCCTCATCGTAAACCTCCGATGCAAATACCATCAGCACTGCGTCGGGAGAAAAGTCAAACATCTCTCTCCACATGTTGTTGGCAACGTAAAGTCCTTCATAGGGCTTCTCCAAAGCAACAACTTTCTTTTCCCTTCCGTTATCAAGACGGATCTTGCAGCTGCCGTGGATGCACACAAGTATCTGCTCCAGACTTTTATGGGCATGTTTGCCGCGCACAACACCCTCAATGGTGTCATACATAAAATAAACTCGTTTGATCCTGAAAGGAATATCATTAAACTCTTCCAGAGCTATTAGCTGTCCTCTTTCGTCGCCGTGAGGCTGAAATGTATATTTAATAGTCTGCATACTTTGTACCTGCTTTTCCCCTTTATATTATTTATGCGATTAATCGGTTGAAGTTTAAATTACTGCTCTTCAAATTCATTGACCGGTTCAGCGACATACCACAGAAACTTTTCAATTTCTTCTTCGCTGTAATTTTCCTCTGCAGGAAGCCCTTCCGGACTCACCCGCCTGTATCCGTTTTTATCATAGAAACGTACTGCCCGAACATTCTCCGGATCCACACACCAGTAAATACAGTTAAGCCCCAGTTCCCTAAACCCTTTTTCAATCACTGCCTTCATGGCATAACTTCCGTAGCCCTTCCCGAAGGCATCGGGATGCATGACTATGGCAAATTCCGCAGCCCCATCCTTGATATCCTTAAGGCTTACGGTCCCCATGTACAGGTCGTCATCGCCTGCCACGGCATAATTAACAGAGTTTTCGCTGATGCTGTGCGCGATAAACCCGAGGCAATCCTCTATGGTTTTGGATGCAAAATCGCTTCTGAGTTTCTCAACCACCGACGGGTTGTGCATCCATTCGAGCATCCTTTCGGCATCTGCCGCTTTTAGTTCACGTAATTTCATTTCCTGTACCATGGGTTATACTTTGCCGGGAATAACCCCCTTTTACTGTATAAAAACGCTTCTTCTATGATACACCATACAGGCGATACTTGCAAATCCCCGCCCTATTTTCTCTTATATAACATACTTGCGCAAATCATATAAATAATGATAAAATTAACATGTATTTTTATTTTCAATCCGGCCCGGTTTAAGGATATGCCAAAAGCCCTGACCGGTGCATGTTTTGGGGAATAAATTATCATATAGACAATGTGTGTCGGGGAGTATGAAAATGGACTTTAATTATGAGAAAGAACGCCTTAAGGAGAAGTACGAATCCGTACGTGACAAGGCCAAAGAATTAAAGGGTGAATATTCGGAAAGTATTTCCAAAGAATACAAAGAATACGGAAAGTATCTCGTAATTTCCGTAGTTGTTCTTATCCTGCTTCTTCTTTTCGGAAGAATCCTTCCGTCGCTTTATACCACTCTTGACGGTATTCCAAGCACCTATACGATCCAGGAATTCGAATCAAGCAAAAAAACTTCAACCGTCGAACCGGAGGCTACCCATACCTATACACTGGCTTCCTCCCTGGATTTCAACGAACTTGATTTTAAAATCTTTTCAGATGCGGCCAAGCCCGTAATGACCATTGAAATCACAAACATCGACACAGGCAAAGTAGTTAACCATAAGCCATCCAGCCTCGGTTACTACGTTGTTACCGAAGCAGGCAAAGCACGTATAGTTCACATTGCTGCCAACGCCTACAACGTAAAGGACAACTTCTCCTCCGGACGCTACAAGATCAGCATTACCAACAACAGCGACGCTGCTTTTGACATTGCTCTTACAAACAACAACAGTATTTCCTTCCGCACAGCCTACTCAACCAAGATCGGCGGATTCATTTTCGTAATCTCCCTTCTTCTCATTGTGTTATTCCTTGTGGCAGGAATCCTTATCATATTCAAATTCTACGATTCCATCGGAACTAAGCTCAGATTCATTATGTTCTTTATTCCGCTGGCGCTTTTATACTTTATTCTGACACCGGCATGGTCCTTCCCTGACGCGGACTATCACTATGCCGCTACCTACAATTACTCAAACGTAATTCTTTTCCGGGGCAAGGAGGATTCCACCCTCTTCTCCCCTAAAGACGGTACTTTCGTTAATTCCTACTTCCCGAAGTCGGATGCCGATCCCGTCAATCCGCAGCTTGCTGCCTACGAGCTTTCTCATACAAGCTTCGGTTTCAAGAGCGAAAACAAACTTGAGGAGCCATCGGTACGTGCCAATGCCGGCTACAGCGAAAAAGGATTCTTCTCCTTCATAAGCTATCTGCCGCAGACTCTCGGTCTTACTTTGGGACGAATCCTTGGTGTAAGTCCTGTCATGGCCATCACCCTGGCAAGATTCTTTGCGTTAATCGCATACTTCCTGGGAGTATTAATAGCAATTGCCCTTACGCCTGTCGGAAAGAAGGCCTTTTCACTTATTGCCCTCTTCCCAATGGCACTGTCGCTTTCATCTTCTCTTTCCTGCGACCTCATGCTCTTTATTGTGGCACTTAACTTTATCGCGGCCCTTCTAAGACTGAGAGCAATCTACAGTGGCGGCTCATCTTCGGGCATTCCGTGTGCACTCCTTCTCATTCTTAATACCTTTATGCTCGGAAGTATTAAGGGCGGCGCAATGCTCATCCTTCTTCCTCTCGTGTGCATGGTATTTGCCGGAGGAGATAAAAAACAGTCAATACTTACAACGATATTCGTAACCCTGGCCGGCGTCGGAGGTCTGATTCTTTTCGATTACATCCTTCCTTCCGTAGACGTGTTCCAGGTTACAGCCGAAAAGGGAATGCTGGGAACTTCCTACTTCTGGACCAACCCCGGCGGCTACCTCGGAAAAGCATTTTCCACTGTATTCGGTCATCTTAAGACATTCTTCTATCAGGCCATGGGCACTCACCTTGGCAACTTCGAAGAAGTGCTTGACATGGGAACCCTTAAGTGGCTCTTTATCGCTACTCTTCTCATCGTATTTGCCGAAGAGGACGATGACGATCTGAACTCACACAAGTCCGTTCAGATCATCGCATTGGTGGTTATCCTACTCTTTAACCTCTTAATGCCTTCAATGCTTCTTAAGAGCACACCAAAGCTTTCAAAGACAATCACGGGAATTCAGGGACGTATCTTCCTTCCTCTCTTCCCGCTCATACTGCTCATCATCTGCAAGTTCAGGATTCGCGCCTTCCTTCACAAGAAAGTGAAGAAGTCCAAGGTCTACGACGGAATGGAAAGACTCGGTCTCTTCATTTTCGGTTCGGCCAGCGTCTTCTGTGTACTTGACATGATGTCTAAGTATTTAACAAGATAAACTAACCAAGTAATAATGCCGGGCTGATTCTTCAGTACCGGTATTATTAAAATCTGACCACGCCTTCGGCTCGGAGAGGCAAACGGAAAACGGCGTGGTTTTCCAAATATTACAGGATACAGCCATGAAACCTACACTTACATTCATCCTTCCTCTTTACAACGGCGAAGCCACGGTAACAAGGGCTCTTGACTCAATTCTTCAGCAGTCCGTCCTTCCCGAGGAAGTAATAATCATAAATGACGGTTCCACAGATTCCTCCCTCCTTCACGTGCGTCGCCGGATGCTAAGCGGACGGGGGCTTAAAAAGGCATCTTCGGCAGATGCCGGCTTTACCGAAGCCGACTACAAAACAGAGAGCACAGTTTCAGACTCTGCTTCTCCTGAGGGCGCCTACAATCTGAATCTCACCTTAACCGCCAACATTTTCGGCTGTACCTTTAAGCTTTATCACCAGGAAAACAGAGGCGTTGCTGCCGCACGAAATCTCGGTGTGGGACTTGCCGCCACCGACTATGTGGCATTCATCGACCAGGATGACTATCTGCTTCCGGGCTTTTGCAAAGCCTTTCTTCGGGCTGCCGCAGGAACCCATACAAAACTCGGCCGCAAGCGCATAGATTTGGACGAAGTCCTTAAGTACGGCTCCGGCGGCATGCGCACAGTGCGACTCTCAAAGGACGGTGCGGCAGATGCATCTGCCGAATTTCCTGACATGGTAATCGGCGGATTCAGGCGCATTAACGACGAAGGTAAAACAACCCGTGAGTTAAAGCCTTCGAATACGCCCTGGTCCAAGTTCATGCTTACATACCCATGGGGAAGAATCATAAAAAGAAGTTTTCTTTTGGATAACGATATCAAATTCCTTAAAACGGGAATCGGCGAGGATGTGTATTTTGACATGGTAGCCTATTCCTACACCGACAGCATAGTCATGTTAAAAAACAGTCTTTATGTCTGGTCGGACAATCCGGAGTCGGTTTCAAACATTAAATATACCAGGCTTAACAAGGCTACCGATCCGCTTTATACCTTTGACTGCATACTTCGGGACATGAGCGAGATCACCTTCATTCCGGAGGACTTTGAGGAATTCTACTTCCTTAAATTTACAGTCTGGTATCTTCTTGTAAATGCAAGAAAAAGCGATTACAGGCTTCTGATCAAAATGCGCGACCGCATGTTTGCCTGGATGGAAAGCAACTATCCGGAGTACAGAAGGAATCCGAATATATCACTGAGGCGCCCTAAGGGCGAACTTTTAAAAAACCGTGTGGCGGTATGGGGTTTTATGCTTCTCAGGAAGCTTCGCCTGGACGGTTTGGTAT
This sequence comes from uncultured Lachnospiraceae bacterium, assembly GCA_902772565.1. Classification (GTDB taxonomy): domain Bacteria; phylum Bacillota; class Clostridia; order Lachnospirales; family Lachnospiraceae; genus UBA3775. The sequence continues at coordinate 9,386 of CACYBJ010000003.1, forward strand.
TAAGAATACTCAGTTTCTTCTGATTAAATGTAAATTTTTATAAATAATAATAGTAATTATCCGATATATAGTTTATACTGATTATCGGTAATACTAAATATTGGACATATCGGTTTGTTTTAGGGGGGTCAAACGTATATATGAAACTGATAGATATTAATATTACAGCATTTGGAAAATACCAAAACGAAAAAATCGTTCTTACAGATGGTCTTAATGTTATTCATGTAGATGACGAAGACAGCAAAGCAACCATTACCGCTTTCATCTTCGCCATGCTCTTCGGTATCGAAAAACCGAAGTTAAATGACAGAAACGATCTTTACTCTACTTACATGCCGTGGGACAATTCAGAACGCTACGGCGGATCCATAGTCTTTGAACACGGAGGCAAAACCTACCGGCTCACGAGGAATTTTTCCGACAAATACGCCAATACCGAACTTTACTGCTTAACCGACAATGAAATAGTTGACGGCGGTGCCAACGCATTCAACAAAATGATTCTCGGAAGTTTCCAGGGCAAGGACGATAAAGGGGAAGGCGGCGAATCTGCCGAAGAGTCTCTCATTAATACCATCATCGAAAGACCTCTTTCCGAAGAAGAAAAGAAAACAAAAGCTGCCATAGACAAGCTGGTGGACGAGATTCAGGTCAGCAGCGAAAGGCTTGCGGAACTCGAAAGCAGAGGCCACAAGTTAAAATCCAAGACGGACTATGAAAAGGAAGAAAAGAGCTACAAAGCCTACAAAGCCAAGTATCAGCAGCTTTTACAGGATGAAGAGGCTTCAGAGCAAAAGAAGAAGGACGCAGTGGAGAAGGAAGTGCAGCTTCAGTCTCTTAAGATATCTTCCGATATTCCGGAGCCCAAAGGAAACTACTCCTTATCCTACGGTCTGTTTTCCGTTGGCGTAATTCTTCTGGCAGTTTCCATCACTCTCTTTGTTCTCGGAAAAGCCGGAATAGGCGCAGCCTTTATCGTCATTGCTCTCCTTCTCGGAGGAGCAGGTGCCTATCTTTACAGCAAAACATCTGCCGGCATTGACAAACTGAAAGCCGAAAGGACCTACAGGATTCAGGAAATACTTCTCGAAAAGAGAAAGGACATAAAGGACGAAGTCGAAAAATCCTTCCTGGCGGAAGAAAGAGAATTCGCCGCAAGAGAACAGGAAATATTCCAGTACTTCAGCCGCTTCGGTAATCTGGAAAAACTTGGTCCCAAGGAACTTGAGGAGCAGGAAAGCAGGCTTCTTGAAGAGAAAGAAGAACTGGATCAGAGACGAAGTGTTCTTGGCAAAATGATCTCGGAGCAGGGCGAGAAAGTTCTGATGCTGAGAATCAAACTGGATGAGCATGAAAAGGCCGCACAGGCTGCCGGCAGTACCGAACCTGACGGCGGTTATGAAAAGGCTCAGAAGTTTGCCGAGAATTCAAAACTCGTAGATCAGTACATAAGAGAAGTAAAGAGCAAGCGCGGCTCCATTTCCCAGATGAAGATGGCCATGAGAATGGCGATCAGCGAACTGGTACATTACAAGTTCGAAACTCCTCTTTTCTTCGATGACGTTTTCGAATATCTGGACGATGCCAGAATGAAGAGAACCGTTGAGCAGATC
>CACYBJ010000004.1 GCA_902772565.1 uncultured Lachnospiraceae bacterium
AAGTCCCAGATCGGAAAGCTTTTCGTTATAATCCGTGAGGATACGGCGGAATTCATCTGCCGGAAGGTATTCGGATCTGAATTCTCCGCGGGCGGCATCTGCCGTGAGATGTTTAGACCCAGAGTATTCGCGGGCGGCATCTGCCGACTTGCTGCCCAGTGTCATGGGCTTTTGGTTCTGACTGAAATACATGCGGGATTTCGATTTGCCGATCTCGTCCAGTATACCTGCAAGAAACTCGTCGTTGCCGGCAAATCTGTCGAACCTTTCACCTAAAACAGAGCGCAAAATACCAAAGGCGCGAGCCCCGGTAAGAATGTTTTTATCGGTATAGCCGTAATACTGTTTTAAAATGTGGAAAAAGACGGAATGGAAGGTTCCGAAATTGACTTTCTCGGAGGCTCCGTCCTGTAAGAGGTAACGCTTTCGCATTTCAAGGGCTGCGGCCTTGGTAAAGGTAACCACAAGTATGGAAGAGGGAGTGATATGAAGGTCCCTGGTCATGTGAAGAACCCGACCGACGATGACCGTTGTTTTGCCGGAACCCGGGCCGGCAATGGTCATTACCGGCCCTGTTACGGTCTTTACAGCCCGAAGCTGTTCTTTATTCATGTTCGTTATGGTGCAGGCTTTGTGTGACAGCAAACGGCGGGCCTGCATCGCCGAATGCGGATATGAAAGATTTAGGAAGTGACTACTCTGTGGCAGCGGTAAGGAGTTCAATTCCCTTGCGGATTCTTGCAAGGCTTTCTTCTTTACCGAGTATGCTCATGATTTCGTAGGCGCCGCCGGGAGTCATCTGCTTGCCGGATACGGCTGTTCTGAGAGGCCAGAGCACGATTCCGTTCTTGCACTGTCTCTTTTCAACCAGTTCCATGCAAGTCTTCTCAATGGAAGGAATGGAATAGTCATCAAGAGCTTCGAATACCGGAAGGGCTTCCTTAAGAACTTCGAGGGAAATCTCGGAGTTGGTCTTCATCTTCTTGTGAGTATACATTGCCGTGTCATACTCAGGAAGGGCTTCAAAGAAGTCAATCTTCTCGGCGATGTCAAGGAAGGTTTCAATCCTTGTTTTCACCAAAGCAGCGATTGCCTTAAGGTCAAGAGGCTTTGAGATTACTTCCTTTATATAAGGAAGAGCCATTTCGTAGTATTTGTCATCGTCCATGGCTTTAATGTACTCGCTGTTCATCCAGCGGAGCTTGGTCATGTCAAATACGGCCGGTGACTTGGAAATATGGTGGAAATCAAATTCCTTAATGAGTTCATCAAGAGAGAAGATTTCCTGGTTGCTCTCCGGACTCCAGCCTAAAAGAGCGATGAAGTTTACAACTGCTTCGGAAACAAAGCCCTGTTCCATAAGGTCTTCGAAGGAAGAGTGACCGCTTCTTTTTGAAAGTTTCTGGTGCTCTTCATTGGTAATGAGCGGGCAGTGGATGTAAACCGGCTCCTCCCAGCCGAAGGCAGCATAAAGTCTTGTGTACTTCGGTGTTGATGAAAGATATTCATTTCCCCTGACAACATGGGTGATTCCCATTAAATGGTCGTCGATTACGTTGGCAAAGTTGTAGGTGGGATAACCGTCGCTCTTGATCAAGATCATGTCATCAAGCTCGGCGTTTTCCACAGTGATATCGCCGTAAATGGCATCATGGAAGGTGGTGGTTCCTTCTTCCGGAATGTTCTGTCTGATAACGAAAGGCTTTCCCGAAGCGAGATTGGCTTCGATTTCCTCCTTCGGCAGATGCAGGCAGTGCTTGTCATACTTGGTGATTTCTTTGCCTTCGGAGCCTTCGGTCTGCTTAAGAGTTGCAAGACGCTCGGCGTCACAGAAACAGTAGTAAGCTTCACCTTTTTCAACAAGCTTCTTGGCATATTCCATGTAAAGACCGGACTTAACACGCTCGCTCTGCACGTAAGGGCCGAAGCCTTTGTCCTTGTCGGGACCTTCATCGTGTACAAGACCTGTCTCGGCCATGGTTCTGTAAATGATATCAACAGCGCCTTCAACGTAACGCTCTCTGTCGGTATCTTCTATTCTTAATATGAAATCGCCGCCCTCGTGCTTTGCGATAAGGAATTCGTACAGCGCGGTACGAAGATTGCCTACATGCATGCGTCCTGTCGGAGAGGGTGCGTATCTGGTTCTGATCTTAGTCATATCATGCCTCGTTTTCTTTATTAATATAGTAATAAAAACCTGATTGAGTGTAGCACAGGCATAGTTTAAAGTCAATAAAACGGGGGTTTGGCAACGATAAAAAAGTGTTGACATCAAGTTTTTCAGTGCGTATAATTATCGTTGCGCGCGTTTGCACGTTTATTTGTTATGCCTAAGGGCAATACATATGACATCTTACGTTTCGCGTTCAGCCACCGAGCTCACGAAGCAATTCGTGACAAAAATAATTAAGGAGGTAAAAGAATGCCTACATTTAACCAGTTAGTAAGAAAAGGCAGAAAGTCACTTGAATCCAAGTCAACGGCTCCTGCTCTTCAGAGAAGTTATAACTCCCTTCACAAGAAGGCCGTTAAAGCATCTTCTCCACAGAAGAGAGGTGTATGTACAGCCGTAAGAACTGCCACACCTAAGAAGCCTAACTCAGCTTTAAGAAAGATCGCCAGAGTACGTCTTTCTAACGGCCTTGAAGTAACAAGCTACATTCCGGGTGAAGGTCACAACCTTCAGGAGCACAGCGTTGTTCTTATCCGAGGCGGTAGAGTAAAGGACCTTCCCGGTACAAGATACCATATCATCAGAGGTACACTTGATACTGCGGGTGTTTCTAACCGTCGTCAGGCTCGTTCCAAGTACGGCGCTAAGAGACCTAAGGCTGCGAAGTAACAAACAGTAACCAATTAAATATCCATTACTTTTTATAATGCAGGTTATTTCATTTTACGCATAAGTGGCTGAAGGCGTATCACAATAGAGATAATGAGCATGAACACAGTAATGTGAGTACCTAAGAATTAATATTATATTAAGGAGGGAAGTACCG
>CACYBJ010000005.1 GCA_902772565.1 uncultured Lachnospiraceae bacterium
ACGAATCCGAACCCCGGCAGATGCTTTAACACATACATTCCCGCAATAGAGCACGCCGCTCCCGCCAGCGAATAAACAATAACCACAGGACTTTGGAACAAAAGCCCAGCCAGCAGCACGCGAAGCACAGACACAGTTACAGTCTCCGGCACGCTAAGTGTAAACATGCAAAAAATGGTAACCGCGTTTGCTATTCCAAGTTTCACTCCCGGCACAGGAAGAGGCACAGGAAGAAATGATTCCAAATAGGAAAACATCAGGGCTACTGTGATCAGCATTCCGCAGAGAGCGACACGTCCGGCGCTCTTACGTCCAACCTTGTTCTCCCAATTCGCGAAAGCACCCATACCCGGTGCTTCCTTTGCATTTTCATTCTTCATGACAATTCTCGGAGATGTCTTACCGTTCTTCATCACGCACCTCCACCACCAGTTTGTGGGCCACGCAGATTATGGCATCTCCCGCCTTATTCTTCGTACCGGTATTCACACAGACCTGCTTCGGGCAGTCCGCTTCGGAAACACTTACTTTTCCGTCCTTAACCACCACCACATTTTTCCCAAAGTGGTTGCAAACAACGTACTCCGTGTCCGTATCAAGAGGGAGACTCGCCACCTCTTTACCGTCAACGATAACAACGGCAACCTTTCCGGGCTTTGAAAACAGGCAGATGCACGCAAAGAGAACCGCTGCCAGAATCAGCGGCAGCAGCACTATAAGAATATCTTTTCTTTTGAACAGTTTCTTTTCCAATCAGTTCAGCGCTCCCCCCGGCACAAAGGTGTCGTTTTCGATTTTGAAGGAATCGATCACACCCGACGTACAGTAGACTTTATTATCCTTGGCTATAAAAATAGCCTCACATTCATACTCTGCAAGGAGTTCTGCGGACTCTTCCATTCCAAGTACATAACAGGCGGTGGAAAGCATGTCGGAAATAAGTCCGTTTTTGGCTATTACCGTAACGGATCTCAATCCTGTATCTGCCGGATAAAGGGTGTCGGGATCCAGAATGTGATGATACTTCTTGATGACGCCGCTTTCATTCTTTTCTTCCACATACTGTTCGTAATCTCCGGAGGTGGAAACAAAGGCAGCCTCGTTCTTTCCGAGACCGGAAATTGTAAGAACACCCATCTGTTTCATACCGTCGGAAAGAGGGTCCTGTATGCCTATTTTCGAGGTTCTACTACCGTAGACCAGTATGCTTCCGCCCAGGGCTATAACCGCCGAATTAAGCGTTTCGGTGTCCTGGTTTTTAAGATATTTCCACACCTTATCAAGAGCATAACCCTTGCCTGCCGCACCCAAGTCCAGAGTCAGATAAGGGATGTCCTTCTGAAGGTAGTATTTGCCGTTTTCATTAATGGCCGTCAGATGCTCATAGCCTATGGTTGCCGCTGCAGCATCAAGTTCTTCCCTGGTCGGAACTATGGTTTCTTCTATGCCTTCTTCACGGCCCACATCGGTGCCCTTCTCGGCTATATCTTCAATGCCCCATTCAACGATCAGGTTTCCGAGAGTGATATCTCCTGCGCCATGGGACTTTTCCGCAATATCCTGACACAGTACCACTGCCGAATACAGTTCTTCGCTTACTTCAAACTTTTCCGTGGACTGCCACTCATTAAAGGCGTAGACCTCCGACCCCTGACTTCTTCTTGAAAGCACCTTGCGGTCAAGACGCCCCACCAGGGATTTTATATCCTCGGACCAGGGATTCTTTCCGTCTTCGCCGGAGTATGCATCTGCCTCTTTTTCGGGAACAAAAAAATTAAGCGTCAGAGCAGTGTTCATATTGAAACCGTAGGAGGTTATTTTGGTAAGTTTCTTTCCCCCGGCATACATGACCATCAGGGCAAAACCAACCGCTATAATAACAACCGTTATTACGATCATAAAAACAGCTCTGCGCTTAATTATGTTTTTTTCGTTATTCTCAGGCATATTCCGCACCTGTGTCTTTCAGTTTCTACCTGTCCTGAGTGCCGTAGTATTCTTCCAGTTTGGGACGGGCGTTAACATAGATGTTTCGAAGGGAGGGATCAAACTGACTGCCCATGCCTTCGAGGATGATGGCATCTGCCTGTTCAAAAGACATAGCCTCTTTGTAGACACGCTTGCTGACAAGGGCGTCGTACACATCGGCAATTGCCATGATTCTGGCTTCGATAGGAATCTCTTCGCCCTTAAGTCCCGAAGGATATCCGGAGCCGTCCCATCTTTCGTGATGATAGTGAGCCACGTTTTCCGCTACGATTCTGAAGTTCTCATCATCGGTATTCTGAAGAATCTCATGAATAACATGGGCGCCTTCCGGGGCGTGCTTCTTCATCTCGTTGTACTCTTCGTCGGTGAATCTGCCGGGCTTCTGGAGAATGGCATCGGGGACAGCAATCTTTCCAAGGTCGTGCATAGGCGCAGCCTTTATGATGTTCCTGCAAAACTCCGGATCCAGTTCCACATCGCCTTCTTTAAGTATTTCTTCGATAAGTATACGGACGCCTTCGCTGGTACGCTTGATGTGTCCGCCGGTGGAATTGTCGCGGCTTTCAACCATCATTGCGAGACCCATGATAAGGTTATCATGCATCTTAACGATGTTCCTGGTCTTCTCATCAACTTCCTGCTGAAGAGTTTCATTATAGGTATCC
>CACYBJ010000006.1 GCA_902772565.1 uncultured Lachnospiraceae bacterium
CTCATTTGAAAGCAATTGCCGGAGTTCATCCTCATCCGATTCCAGGATTTCGAGGATAATCTCATCATCGAATCCGCGTTTTTTGAGCTGAAGCGCTACTTTGCGTTTTTCTTCGGTTATACCCTCGGTTCGGCCTTCAATTATGCCAGCTTTTCGTCCTTCAGCTCTTCCTTTATTCTCACGATAATCAAGTACTTCACACATATTCTTAGGTTTCACTCCCTTCTCTTCGTTTATCATCTGCTCATATCTGTCGTCGCCGGTCATGACACGAAGTAACGTTAACACTTCATCCACATGCTTTATCACATCCGGTGACGGCGTGTACTGCGGATTCTTCCTTCTGTTAACAAAGTATTCCGCCACAAGTTTAAAGTCACTTTTAAAAGAATTCACTTCCTCATCGCTGAGGAACGCAACCTCCATTACATTAATTTTATAATCATTAAACTTCTCCGTCAAGGCGTCGCGGTATTCTTCATGAAATTCCACCACATCGCTGAGTTTTCGGTTACCGTTCCAATGAGTTTTGCCAAAGTACAGCACAAGGCTGTACACGGGATAGAAGGGATCTTCGTCCTTCATCTGATTACGGTATGTGGCTCCGTCGTAACCCATGATCCTGATGGGCATCTCCCTCTCCGCCTTCGACTGGTTCTCGATTCCAAAGGCAGAAATCCTTAATTTCTGTTTTCGCCAGTTTTTCAGTTCGTCCCGGCGGATCTCATGCAGATCCCCCTCCTCCTTGTAGCCGGAGAATTCCGAGGCCTGTTCCAGTTCTTCTTCCTTTACAACCTCTTCGCCGTTAAAGAAATAGTGATTGATTATGTCTGCAAACACATCGTTGCAGGATATCAGCATTTTTTCGGATATGTCTTTTCCTGACATGTACACCTCCCTGTTTTTTGTTCCGACTGGGACTCCTGCCGCCGTCGACCTGCGGCAGAAACTCCGTTCGGGATAAGGTACATGTCGCCCGTGGTGCTCCGGCGCCGGGCAACTGGCGCGCCGTTTGCACCTTTTCATTTTCGTTTGAGGTTCCTCTGCTGATATCGTAGCGAAAAAATCGCCCCTTTTTCAAGAGGATAAACTCACGAAAAAGAGGCGGTTTTGTGTACATAATCACGGTGGTTTTGTGCTGTCTGCTCCGAATCCTTCTGCATATCGGACAGAAATCAATCCCTCTTTTGTTGATTATTCACAATTAAGCAGGCCGACTTCTGCCGGATCCGACAGGTCCTATCACGTGCACAGTCAGGTCGCCGGCCGTTCGAACACTCCCTGGTTTACAAACAGGTTTGACGCTGATGGCATTCGCTTATCGCACAAAAACTCCCCCGGCATTGCCGAGGGATCTCTGTTGTCATTTTGGTTTTGTCTAATTTACCTTCCAAACCTAGTCCTTATATCCCAGCCATCCTCTGACATTCTTAAGGCTCTCAACGAATCTTAATGCTTCGTCTTCGGTGTTGTAGAAATACATGCTGGCGCGGGCTGTGGCATTTACGCCCATGTACTGGAGAAGGGGCTGTGCGCAGTGGTGTCCGGCACGGACACAAACCTTCTCGGAATCAAGGACAGATGACACATCATGCGGATGGCAGCCTTCAATATTAAAGGTCACGATGCCGCAGTGATTGTCCGGATTCTTTGAGCCGTAAAGCGTAATGATATCCATGTCAGACATGGCATTGTAAACAAGTCTTGTGAGCTTCTTCTCCTGCTCTTCGATAAAATCGAAACCGATGCCTTCGATATAATCGATGGCTGCCGCAAGTCCTACGGCGCCTGCCGCATTTACGGTACCTGCTTCAAACTTGTGAGGAAGTTCGGCATATGTGGCGCTCTCCCTTGTTACAAGTTCAATCATCTCACCACCGGTAAGGAAAGGTGACATGGTCTTCATTACGGCATTCTTAACATAAAGCACACCTATGCCCATAGGAGCAAGCATCTTGTGTCCGGAGAATGCGTAGAAATCTGCATCTAAAGCCTGAACGTCGGTTCTCATGTGAGGCGCAGCCTGGGCTCCGTCCACCATGATCAGCGCGCCGTGAGCATGTGCCAGATCCGCTATTTTCCTGATGGGGTTTGTAACGCCCAAAACGTTGGATACATTGGTTACCGCCACCAGCTTTGTCTTGTCGCATATCTTGGCAAGTTCCTCATCGGTAAACTCGCAGTTCTCATCATACTCAAGATATACAAGCTTCGCGCCGGTCTTCTTCGCTACCATCTGCCAGGGAAGGATATTGCTGTGGTGCTCCATTATGGAAACCACAATTTCGTCTCCTTCTTTCACGTTGTCCATACCCCAGGCATATGCCGCAAGGTTAATGCTTTCCGTGGCATTTCTTGTGAAGATGATTTCGGAACTCTTCTTCGCTCCGATGAACTTCGCAACTTTCTTTCTGGCATTTTCATAGGCATCGGTGGCGCCTATGCTCCACTCGTAAAGTCCGCGAAGGGGATTGGCGTTGGTTGTTTCGTAGAAGTTTTTTACTGCTTCCACTACCTGACGCGGACGCTGGGAAGTGGCCGCGTTGTCAAAATAAATATATCTTTCGTCCTGAAGGATCGGAAAATCCTTCCTGATATCTCTTACATCCATAATTCTTTCCATGATACAGGTTACCTGCTTCTTCTTTCGAAAATCGCGTCGATTCTTTCCCTTACCGCACTGCGGATTTCTGACGACGGGACGCCGGAATTCACACTGTTTACCGAGGCCCTTACGATAAGTTCCTCCGCTTCCTTAAGGCTGATGCCCCTGGTCTGCATATAGAACAGCTGATCATCCGCGATTTTTCCGAGGGTGGAGGCGTGGCGGCCTTCCACATCTTCCTCCTCGCAGAGAATGAGCGGAATTGTCTTGTTCACTATATCCTCGCCGAAAAGAAGCACATTCTCCTCTTCGTCGCCGCACGCAGCGACACATCCCTGTCTGAAGTCAATGGTACCGCGCCAGTTTTTGAATGCGTTATCAATGAGCGCACCGTTAAAGCGCATCACACCATTGGTCTTCTTTCCAAAGAACACATCGTTGTAATTAATATCCGTAAAGCTGTCCTTTTCGCCGATGAAGCCGTAGGCACAGTCGAAGTCGGATTCGTCACCCTTCTGGTTTGCATTAAAGCCTTCATAGACCTTTCCGGCACCCAGATCCACCTTTGTGAATTTAAGGCTTGCGTCCTCGCACTGTATGGTGCCGAAATCTTCGAAGAAAGTAAAGCCCTTGTTAAGAAGCTGTACGCTGGCGAGTTTAACGGAAGCGCCCTCTTCGACGTAGATTCTTGTGGATGCTCCGACGATTCCCTTCTTGCCCACTTCATCTGCAGAAACTTCTTTTTCGAATTCTTCGGCAGATGCGGCATACAGGAAAACTATGGAAACAGCTGCGCCGCTCTTTACATGAATAAACCTGCGGACAAGTCCGTTTGTACCCTCTGTAATATCATACTTAAAAATCACCGGTGCGGCAGATTCACTGCCTGCCGATACTTCGTACACATCGGTAAGGATTCCGGCTTCGTCAAATAAGGCATCTGCCTCTGCTCCCATACCGGTTGCAAAAAGCTGCTCGTTATACATAGGGAACTTTCCGGCTACCACATTTTCTCTGCCGACACGGGTATTTAATGATTCAAATAACGAATCTACTTCCTCGGTGGGAACATCTTTCTTTACGGAAATGTTTTCAGGCATTTCACATGCAAATGTCTTCTCACCGTCATCGGAAAGCAGCTCGGCTACGAGTTTTTCTACTTTAGTAGAACCGTTATTATACTCCAGTTCTGCACTATTCAGTTTTAATTTACCAAAGGTCAGGACCGGTAAGTTGTTTACTTTTGCTCTCATACTAGCCCATCTCCATTTCCAGTTTTATAAGGTTGTTCATCTCGGCAGCGTACTCAAGCGGAAGTTCCTTGCTTACAGGATTGGCAAATCCGCTGACGATCATGGCTCTGGCATCTGCCTCGGTAATACCGCGGCTCATCAGATAGAATACCGCATCGTCGCTGATACGTCCGATTTTAGCTTCGTGACCCACATCTGCCTTGTCAGTTCTAAGATCGATTGCAGGAACGGTGTCGGAACGGGAGTCGGAATCAAGCATAAGAGAACCGCAGTTAACCGACGCCTTTGTGTTCTCGGCAGTCTTCTGAATAACTATAGAACTTCTGAAAGTTGAAACACCGCCGCCCTTGGAAATGGACTTGGTGTCCATAAATGAGCTGGTGTCTTTTCCGATGTGAACCATCTTGCAGCCCGTATCCAGGTTCTGTCCCTTGCCGGCAAATGTAACACCCGTAAACTCGCAGTGGGAGTTGTTGCCCTTAAGGATGGTTGTAGGATACAAGTAAGACTCATGGGAACCGAAGGAACCGGAAACCCATTCCATAATACCGCCCTCTTCTACGATGGCACGCTTGGTATTAAGGTTATACATGTTCTTGGACCAGTTCTCGATTGTGGAATAACGGAGCTTCGCGTTCTTTCTTACGTAAAGTTCAACCGTACCCGCATGAAGATTGGCCACATTATATTTAGGAGCCGAACAGCCTTCGATGAAATGAAGATCGGCGCCCTCATCAACAATAATAAGAGTGTGTTCGAACTGGCCGGCACCCTTGGCATTCAGTCTGAAGTAGGACTGAAGCGGAATGTCCACATGAACATTCTTCGGAACATAGACAAATGAACCGCCTGACCATACCGCGCCGTGAAGGGCGGCGAACTTGTGGTCCGTGGGAGGAACAAGTTTCATGAAGTGTTCCCTGATCATGTCGGCATATTCCCCATGAAGCGCACTTTCAAGATCGGTATAGATTACACCTGCCTTGGCAACGTCTTCGCGAACATTGTGATATACAAGTTCGGAATCGTACTGCGCACCTACGCCTGCAAGAGATTCTCTTTCGGCCTGGGGGATTCCAAGTCTTTCAAATGTAGTTTTAATATCTTCCGGAACATCGTCCCAGGTGGTCTTCATATCGTCTTTATGACGAACATAGGTTACGATGTTATCCATGTTAAGACCTTCAATCGAAGGACCCCAATCCGGAAATTCTATTTCCTGAAACAGCTTAAGACACTTGAGTCTGAATTCAAGCATCCATTCGGGGTCACCCTTTTCCTTTGAAATCTCTTTTACGATTTCCGGAGTGAGACCGCTGTCTACTTTATAGAAGTCGGCATCGCTTTCTTCGTACTTGAAGTCATAGAATTCGCGATCCGTTCCCTCTACGAGAATTTTGTCTTTATCACTCATATTCTATTCCTCAGTAGTATACTTTTCGAAACCGCCTTCGTTAATTTCGTTAACAAGTTTCGCATCACCTGTTGTAACAATGTTTCCCTTAACCAGAACGTGAGTAAAGTCCACATCAAGGTTGTCAAGAATTCTTGCGCTGTGAGTAATGATTACAACGCTCTTCCCGCCTCTTTTCACAAATTCCTTAACGCCCTTGGAAACGATTCTTACAGCGTCTACGTCAAGACCGGAATCGGTTTCGTCGAGAATTACAAAGTCGGGGTCAAGCATGAGCATCTGAAGGATTTCAGCCTTCTTCTTTTCGCCGCCTGAAAAACCTACGTTAAGGTCTCTTGAGGCATATGAAGGATCCATCTCAAGAAGTTTCATTGTTGCCTCAAGCTGTTTTCTGAAAGCAAAAATCTTAACAGGTTTTCCTGTTCTCTGTCTGATAGCATTTCTCAAAAACTCTTCAAGTGTAAGTCCGGGAACTTCCAGCGGATTCTGGAATGACATAAACATACCCATAATGGCGCGCTTGTCTGCGGAGAGTTCTATAATGTCCTCACCCTTAAACTCAATGCTTCCGCCTGTTACTTTATAGGATGGGCTGCCCATAAGAACATTTCCGAAAGTGGATTTTCCGGCGCCGTTAGGTCCCATAAGAACGTGGGTCTCATTGGCTCCGATTGTAAGATTGATACCGTGAAGGATTTCATTTTCGCCTACGGCGGCTGTCAGATTTTTAACTGTTAGCATTTAGTGTATCCTCTCTCTATAATGATAATGGCATAGTTAGCCACATTAAAAGCCAAACTAGATTATACAATGGAGACGGGGGAATAGCAAGAAAAAAGGGCAAGTAAGGCGACGCTGCCCCTGATTGAAAATCAGGGGCAGAAACAAAAGGCGGATGGTTATCCATCCGCCTTTCGCTATACTAGGGAGTCAATGCATTTATAAAATCGTATATTCTTTAGGAAATTGATTTATCTTGTGAGTTCATTATACGATAAAGGCTTTGGGATTCAAACCCCCGTTTTTAACTTTTTCGTAAAAAAATGTAAGATGTCGTAATATGTTACATCCGTCCGTTCATTTTCAAGACTAATTGCCTTTAATGACCTTTTTGAGCAATAACGCAAGGGTTCCGGCCTCTTCGGGTGTGAGCCCGATCATACCGCACATCTTCATGGGAACCTTTACGGCTTTGTCTCTGAGTTTCATTCCTTCAGGGGTGACTTCTGCCGTAACGCATCTCTCATCATCCTTGCTTCTGGTTCTTGTAACATACCCTTTGCTTTCAAGTTTTTTAAGAAGCGGAGTAAGAGTGCCGGAATCCAGGCACACATAATCGCCAAGTTCTTTAACATTTACCGAGCCATGTTCCCACAAAACCATCATGGTAATGTACTGGGTATATGTAAGATCCAGTTCGTCAAGAAGCGGCTTATATCTTCTTACTATTTCTTTTGAACATGCATACAACGGAAAACACAACTGATTTTCCAGCTTTAAGCAATCGTATTTCTTTTCCATTTTTACAGTGATACAGGCGTGCTGTTCATCCGCCGGCGCACCTGAAACGCCGCCGGAGGGCTTGAAAAACATTTTCAAACCAACAATTATTATTTAAATTTCGTCGGCATATGCACAGGCGGCAATTGCGGCAATCGCACCGTCTCCCGCTGCTGTTACAAGCTGACGCACTTTTTTTGTTCTTCCGTCGCCGGCAGCAAAAATACCATCCGCACTGGTCTTGGTATCCTCACCCGCAACAATGTATCCGGCATCATCAAGTTCGACTACATCCGCAAAGGCAGAATTAAGAGGAATCTGGCCGATAGCAACAAACAGACCGTTTACAGGCAATTCCGTCTCCTCTTCGGTCTTCTTGTTCTTAATGATAAGACTCTCAAGACGACCATCTCCGCGAAGTTCCGAAATGGTAGAATCCAGAATGAACTCCACATTGTCTTTATTCTTCAGAGTCTCAACAAAGTGGCCTTCTCCACGGAATTCATCACGACGATGAATAACATAAACTTTTTCACAGATGCCTGAAAGATAAATAGCATCTTCCAGCGCAGTATTTCCTCCGCCGTTTACCGCAACGGTCTTTCCTCTGTAGAAATTACCGTCACAGGTTGCACAGTAGGAAACACCCGCACCTACCCACTCATTCTCATGAGGGAGTCCCAGCTTACGGCTCACCGCACCGGTTGCAAGGATTACAGACTTGGCTGCGTAAGTATCCTTCGGTGTAACAACCTTCTTTATCGCGCCGTCATTTTCAATGGCGATTACATTCTGCATAACCACTTTTACTCCATGGCTCTTTGCCTGCTCATATAAAGAAGTTGCAAAATCAAAACCGGAGATATTCTTAATGCCTGGATAGTTTTCAACTTCCGGAGTGTTTACTATCTGGCCACCGTACATTTTACCTTCGAAAACAATAACGCTTTTTCCTGCACGGGCCGCATAGATTGCAGCAGAAAGACCTGCTGTTCCCGCTCCGACGATGATTACATCGGTTATTTCATTCGTGTTACTCATAGTCATTCATACCTTTACTAAATTGATATCGGACGACATTATTTGAAAAGATCCAAAATATCTTCCTTGGAAATAACACCTACCGACTTGTTAGCCACTTCACCGTTCTTAAAAGCGATCAAAGTAGGGATTGATGCAACACCAAACTTCTGTGCAAGTTCCATCTGGTCATCAACATTGATCTTGCCCACTTTAATGGAATCGTTTTCCTCTGCAACTTCATCAACGATTGGTGAAAGCATACGGCATGGTCCGCACCAAGAAGCCCAGAAATCAACAAGCACCGGCTTGTCACTGTTTAATACTTCTGCTTCGAAATTTTCATTTGTAATTGTTACTACGCTCATATTCATACCTCCTTGACGCTCAATTCAATTGTGCGCAATTATTTTATATCTGTATATTACTCTAAACGCCCCCTCCTGTCAACAAGTTTTTCAAAATAATTGTGCGCAATTAAATTTAATATAAGGTGCGTGTGCGAGGAACAGGAAACGTAGCCTTGTCTAAGCAACATTTGTGCGGCCGGATGGACATGCAGATATACGAGCATCCGGACGCACGTGTGTTGCGAAAGACGTTGCGAGGCTTCCGTCGGGACGAGCACACTGGCAGCGAAGGCGTAC
>CACYBJ010000007.1 GCA_902772565.1 uncultured Lachnospiraceae bacterium
ATGGCAGCGTTATCCCACGGGAGGAATTAAAGCTTGCCTATATGCACAGTTACTATGTAGTTTCACCTGACGGCAAACTGTGTAAATGGAATTCGGGAACCCGCAAGTTTGAGGAAACATCCTATACCGATTATGACGATGTTCCCGAGGATGAGAAGTTCACGGTTACTTTCGAAACATCCATAAACGGTACGATTTCCAATATTCCTGCGTGGTATCAGGTTAAGGTTCCGAACCTTATGAACAGTTCTTTGTTTAAGGTTGAGGAGCGTGAATTTGACAATGCCATCGGTTACGCGCTGGATGAGTATCTGCCTGTTTTTGATTCCGAAACAAGCGATATTACCTATGCGCGCGTTGAGAATCAGCCTGTTAACGTGGGCAGAATAAAGACCATGTACAACCCGCAGATGCGCATTAAGAACGAGCAGGGTTACGGCCTTCAGGGCAACAAGGTCTGGAGTGATTCCGACTATACAAAGAGCCACGGCGATATTTACTTTGCCGTTTACATGAAGAACGGCGAATCTGCCGAAACACTGGTTCCGAATACCGTAAAGGTGCTTTCGGGTGGCACTTCATCTGTCAGATACTACTTCGAAGAGCTCGAAGAAGGCAAGACCATTGAAGACTACGCAGTCCGCGAAGTTATCCTTACGGGAACTCCCGTGGCAGATGCCGACGGCTTCGTTACCGGATACGACAGTATTACTCCTGTGAACGGCGACGGCATCAGAGTAACGGCTACTTCAAGGGAAGACATTGAAAAGGAATTTCTGTACTTTGCCGAGTATAAGGAAGGCGAAGTAACCGGCGACCAGTCAAATGCCAGAACTGATACGGTAAAGAACATCCGCCAGGGCGGTATCGCCATCAGACTGTTTAAGTGGGGAACCACAGAGCCTCTTGCAAACGGCAGGTTCACCCTCACCAAAGACGGTCATAATGTGGCCAACGAAGTTTACGTTTCAGACAAAGACGGATACGTTACGGTTTTATATACTCCGAGCCAGGAGGGTGTTTACACTCTGACCGAAATCGTTTCGCCAAAGAGTTACATCGGTATGCCGATGGCTATCACATTTACGATAGATCATGACGGCGTAAAAGAAGAAAATGTAACCAATCCTAACGAAGACGGCTGGGTAAACATAATCGAAGAAGATCCGAGCGGAAAGTACAACAGCATTATCGATATCTATAACAAGCCATTTACGCTTAAGGTGCTTAAGACCGACGGCAGCAAGAATCCGCTTTCGGGAGCACACTTCCAGCTTTACAAAGGTATCGAAGGCGCAGGCGGAACTCTGATTAAGGATTACTACCCAATGGGCTGGGAAGAGGATGATACGGTGGTAACGGACCTTGTTACCGGAGAAGACGGTGTGATTCCGCACATCGACAATACCCTCATTCCGCTGTCCTACTTCCTTACCGAGACCAAGGCACCCGGTAATTACGAAAAACTGGATGAAGACATAGTATTCAGCGTTAACTCCCTGGGCGAGATTTCCTGTGAAAATCCGACCTATATGGAGAGACAGGAGATCAACGAAAACGGAGTGATCCACGTAATCTTTACCATCAGCATTCCGAACTCCCTTGAGAGTTCCGATTACTATTTCGATATCGAAAAGATTGCCTTTGTCGACAAGAATGTTCACAGAGACGGCAGGGATACGGAGCAGAAGTTTATCTTTAAGGTAGACCGCTTTGCGGAAGATGAGACCACATTTGCCGATTCAGACATTCTGGAAAGCTTCTATGTGAGCATGAACTGCGACGGAAAGCTTACCTATCTTGGCGCAGACAATATTAAGATGCTTGCCGACAGCAGCAGTACCGAGAAGAACTATAACTACAGCTTCTGGGGCGACGGCGAAGGGGAAGGCGACAGCAGTTCCCGTGCCGTATCTGCCTTCAGCTACAGCATGGTAGGCGGTGCGAAGGTTAAGAAGACCTACCTGAAGCATGGGGCATCTGCCTCAGAATCCTACAAGTATCCTACCGAGATACGTATCGGCAGGAAGACGGTACGAGTCAGCGAGGCAGGTATTTACAGAGTTACGGAAATAACCGACTGGTCAGACACCGACTATGATTTCTGGTCAGGCTCCAATGTTTACAAGGGCTACGGCGACGGAACCCACGGCGAAACAGCAGTTGCCGGCTACCGTGACAGCACCACCGCAGATGAATACGCCCTTCCGGCAGGATCTGAAAACAGCGTATTTATCAATGTGGGAGCGCTTTCCGCAGACAGATTCCACTCTGCAAGCACGATGATAGAAAGCCACACGGTTTACCGACCCACCGCAAGTTTCACCAACAGCGAAAACGAGTACGCATATCTTACCTCTCAGGCATATGCACATAATGTGATAAAGAGAGGTTAAAAAAGCAGCACGACCTAATGATCGTGAGAACAACAACATGAAAGGAGGACGTCCTATGGCGGACAAGAAAAAAACAATACTTGCCGTTATCTGCACCATAGCGGCGCTCTTCATTACTCCCGTAATAGTTTATGCTGTGATGTACCGCAGCGTGAAGAAAGAAAACAACTTTGCCCCGGCTCAGGCCAATGTGCAGGTCAAAGAAGGGGATGAGGTCGGCGACACAGCAGACGAACTCACCAAAGAGTACGTTCTTACCAAGGACGACGAGGAAGGCACAACCTACTCGGTGGACAAAGTGGTTCGTATTTACGATGAGCGTACCAAGAACGAGGAGGAACTGAAGGTTACTCTTGTGCCTATGTGGTATGACGCCATGGGCGATGTGTGTGCCGGACTTACCGGTGGAATCACGGATTTCAGAACGGTGACCTTAGAGGACAACAAGCTGGTTTACAAAAACGGCGAGACCACGCCGAAGACCATACTTACGGTGTATCTGTACTCCGACGGTGAGGCTTCCTGGGCAGATTCCTGGACCTACGATGCTGCCGACGGCTGCTTTTATCTGAAAGAGCCCATAAAACCGGACAACACCACTCCGCCGCTGGTTACCAAGGTGGAGGTTTCAAAGGAAGTATATGACGCTGCCGACGGATAC
>CACYBJ010000008.1 GCA_902772565.1 uncultured Lachnospiraceae bacterium
GGTATTATCAGAGTAAAAGATGATGTAAAATCCACCACTATCCAGCCGGGTACCGTTGCTTATACAACAGATCTTACAAAGAAATACATTAAGAGAATCGAAGAATCTGCAGTTGTTCAGGCTCAGCTTAAGACTCCGGATATCGATGTTACAACCGGACTTCCATTCGAGCCGGAAGAAAAGAATCAGGAGGATTCTTACAAGGTTTCGGTTGTAGATAATTATGTAGCGAGTGGTTCCGACACCGTTAAGGCGGACTTCTTCAAGAAGATCTACAGTGCTCCAAACACAGATGAAATCAATGCTATGGTTGAAGCTGCCACAGCGCAGTATCCTGACAGGGATTCCAAAACCCAGTATATGAAAGATACCACAAAGCAGATGATTTCCATGGTTAAATCCGGCAAGATTTCCTCAGAAGAACTGGTTGCCATGGGTATGGATGAGGCATCCCTTACTTACATGACCTCCATGTCAGATGAAGAAATCGATAATATTTTCGAAAAGACTTATTCTGCTTTATCCGATGCGGATATCGACAAGGCTTTCAGCCAGACGTTATATGCCAATATTGCATATGCCAACTCGGCAGATGCCACAGAACTCAATTCTTACAGCATCGAAGAACTGGCAGATATGCTGGATGACTACTACGGTCTTCTTACAGACGAAGAAAAGGCAGCCATTTACGATAACAGCAAATCACTCTTCTATTCATCAACTACTTACGATGCATTAATGGCTAAGCTCGGTCTTTGCTACGAAGAAGAACCAAGCATGATCAATATCTATGTTAAGAGCTTTGAAGACAAGGAAAAGGTTAAAGACCTTATTGATGAATATAATAAGAATGCTTCCGAAGAGGACAAGATAACATATACCGACTATGCGGGACTGATGATGAAATCCATTTCCAATATGATTGATATCATCTCCTACGTACTCATTGCTTTCGTTTCCATCTCACTTGTGGTTTCAAGTATAATGATCGGTATCATAACCTATATCTCGGTACTTGAACGTACGAAAGAAATCGGTATCCTCCGTGCCATCGGCGCATCCAAGAAGGATATCAGACACGTATTCAACTCAGAAGCAATATCCGTCGGTTTTGTTTCAGGTATGATAGGTATACTGGTTACTGTGCTCCTTAACATACCGATATCCATTATAATAAAGCACTTGACGGATGTAGGCGGAATCGCCAAACTTCCGGTTCTTGGCGGCGTAGCCTTAGTGCTTATAAGCATGTTCCTTACATTTATAGCAGGTCTGCTTCCATCAAGAGTTGCAGCCAAGAAAGATCCGGTAATCGCCCTCAGAAGCGAGTAAATTGCTTTCTTATAATATGAGTAAACAAAAGCCTCGGTATGATTTACCGAGGCTTTAAGTTTGAAAGTAAATACTTTCAAACCCTTTGGTGACGCTGCAGGCGCGTCACTAGACGGGCACCACGCCTGCGGCATGGTACGAATCATGATATCTTCTGTATTACTCCCTTTTCCAGTTCGTGTACCGTATCACATAAAACAGAAATGTCTTCTGCCGAGTGGGAGCATAAAATAATTGTTTTTCCCTGGTCCTTATATGAGAGCAGATACTGTCTCATTTCCTTTACACCGTCCTTGTCAAGACCGTTAAATGGTTCATCAAGAATAAGTATATCTGGATTCTCCATGATCGCCTGCGCCAGTCCGAGACGCTGACGCATGCCGAGGCTGTATTTTCGTACATGACGTCTCAGCCCGGGGTCGAGCCCTACCCGTATCATGCTCTCTTTTATGGCATTATTATCAATAGTGTTTTTCAGTCTTGCCAAAAGCTTAAGATTCTTGTAACCGGAATAATAGGGTATAAATCCCGGAGTTTCGATTATTATCCCTATGTTCGCGGGAAAATCAACATCTGTTCCTATTCTTTTACCGTCTACAGTTATCTCGCCTTTTGTGGGCTTAACAAAACCGCTGATACACTTTAACAGCATTGTTTTTCCCGATCCATTTCTGCCGATCAGGCCGTGTATCTTTCCCTTTTCGAATGAAGCGTTGATTCCTTTTAATATCTGATTATTGCCCAGGGTAAGGTCAACATCCCTTACTTCTATAATATTATTCATAAGTTCCTCTTCTGCAAATTATGTATTAAACGTAAACTGCCTGTATATAGTTTTTAAACAGGTAATTCCGATACATTATCGTAATTA
>CACYBJ010000009.1 GCA_902772565.1 uncultured Lachnospiraceae bacterium
CAGATACCGTTCGGTGGCGGAAGGATATAAGGGTGTCGGTTTTGTTCCATGGTACAGGATTTCAAAGGATCCTTCCGGATTAATGAAAAAGTACGGTCTGGCAAGGGGAGAGTTTAATTCATTTCCAAGCGGCCACGGTGTATTCAGTACTTCCGTAATCTCCGTGCTGGTAGCTCTCAGTTGGATAGTCCCGGAGTTTAAAGGGAAGAGAAGGCAGCTTATTGTATTCGGATTTGTTTTTGCTCTGATCATTATGCTTACAAGAATGATTCTGGGAGCTCACTATTTAAGCGACGTATCCGCAGGTGCTATTATCGGACTTATATTCGTGACAGTGAATCTGGTGATCCAGAATCGAATTGAGCGTAAGGTAAATAATTCTTCTGAAAAATAGATATTCAGTAATCATCGAAATCAACTAAAATCCTTATGGGGGTACGTAGAATGAAAAGCTATATTGAAAATGACAAAATAATTCTGGAACTTGAAGGCAGAATAGACAGCATGAACGCATCTGCCGTAGAAAAAGAAATCTTCGATATTATTGGGGACTACGACGGTAGAACGCCGGAATTTAACGCTGCAAAACTGGATTATATTTCCAGCGCGGGACTTCGTGTGTTAATGAAGGTATGCAAGAAATACAAGGAAAAACTGAAAGTCTCGGAAGCGTCCCCGGCGGTCTATGATATATTCGAAACTACCGGCTTTAACAGTTTTATGGATGTGAAAAAAAGACTTCGTGAAATATCCGTAGAGGGCTGCGATGTTATCGGAGAGGGTGGCAACGGAATAGTTTACCGGCTTAATCCGGAGACTATCGTAAAGGTTTATTACGGTGAACGTAACAGCATTGAGAAGATAAAAAGAAGTCAGGAAGCCACCAGAGATGCTTTTCTTCACGGCGTTCCCACCACCATAGCCTTCGATATGGTAAAAGTGGGTGACAGTTACGGCGTGGTTTATGAAATGATAAATGCCAAGTCTTTGGTGGAGGAAATTAACGAGCATCCCGACAAACTGGATTTCTACGGAAACATGATAGCCGACACCTTAATAAAGATGCACAGCACCGAGTTCAAAAAAGGGGATTTGCCTGATTCAAAGGCGAACTGCAGAAATGATATCGATGCAACGGTAGAGGCAGGATACTTTACCAAAGAAGAAGCGGACAGAGTGTATAAGCTGTTGGATGACATTCCGGAAAGATGCAGTTTCGTTCACCAGGATTTTCATCCCGGCAACATGATGCTTCAGGACGGTGAAATAGTCCTTATAGATGTAGATGATTCGGGAATCGGGCATCCGATTTTTGATCTCTCAGCCATGTATCTTGTCTATGTGGTGGCTGCCAAAAGCGGATGGACCAAGAAACATCAGGGTCTTGGGGGCAAAGAGTTTTTAAGGCTTTGGGATATCATAGTTAAAAAGTATTTCGGTACCGAGGATCCGGACAAACTTAAGGAAATAGACCGTATACTTGACGGTTATACCAAGATTAAATACATCAGAAGTCTGGCGACCTCCCCGAGAGTACCGAAAATTCTCAGAGGGCCTCTGGTAAAAAGTGCAAAGAAGAAGTTCTTTAAGACAATAGATACGCTGCACCCAATACCATAAATGAGGAAAAAGCCCCGGTTTATCGGGGCTTTTTATTACTCTGTATTTTTCGTTTTGTCATCACTATCAGCCCCGCTGCAACAATCGCCGACGGAATCAGGCTTATGGCCTGCTGGCCGATTGTGGGACTGAAACCGGGATCCACACCTCTGGTTAGAAAGGACTCTATGGTATTTGGCGCGAATCTGTACATGGCATGCATGATACAGGCTGGCCATACCGAGTTTGTCCGCTCTGTAAGCCATGCAAGGAAGACTCCCATGACAGTGCATATGCCACACATAAGAAGTATGCCTGTGTAAGGAAAACCGGGGTAGTCTTTTCCGAAGTAACATCCTTCGGCAATGAGTACCGTGTGCCACAGTCCCCAGATTATGCCTCCGAGGGCATATGCCGGAAGGCGTCCGAAAAGCTTCTGCATTTTCGGAACCATATAGGCTCTGAAGCCAAACTCTTCGCCGAAGGTGATAAAGAGCATAAGAGGTGCCTGTACATAACCTAAGAGGGTGATGGAAAGCACGTCTTTTAACGGAAAACCCAAAAGTGATTTTGACATATCGCCATTGCCGTAAACCGCTGTGACAAACAGCGCGTTTGCGGCATTTATTAATGTTGCCAGGAAAAATGCAAGGACATAGCAGCGTACATTTCCCTTAAGGTTCAGACCCAGTTTGTTATCCCTCGGTCCTTCCTTCGTTACGAGCCTTGTAAGTAAGTTGGCAAGTGCCGGACCGAAAAGCAGCGGCCAGGTTAATACCGGCATTTTATTGGTGGCATACCATTCGGAAAAACCAACGGTGTGGTTCAGAACAACAGCCGGAATCCAAGAGATTCCAAATGCCAGGCAGATGAAAATTCCCAGCCGTACAAACTCTGTCCTTTTGCTTTCCGCAGACGCCACGTTGTCTTCGGTAATAATATCATCAATATTCTTTTCCATAATA
>CACYBJ010000010.1 GCA_902772565.1 uncultured Lachnospiraceae bacterium
GCCGGTAACTTTCTTAAGTACCAGGTCGCCTATGTAATACGGCTCGAAACGTCCGCCGGTGTAGAGGAATTCGCATTTGCCGTCAAATGTGGCAACCAGGTCATTTTCGCCTACGATAAAGTCGAAGGTTACAGGTACCTGAATGTATTCCTGACCCGTGAGTTCAATGTCCTGCACGTGAACGTTGTCGCACTGAACATTTTCGTCGGTACCGTTATAGGTGTCACCAAGGATGATAACCTTCTTGAGCTTTGTCTCAAAGTAGTTGGCAAGAGCTTTTTCATCTATATTGTCAATGCTGTAATCCGGTGATGTCTCAAGGGAGAACTCATCGGAAATGATGTAGCTTTCCACTGCCCACTCGCCGCTCTCAATGGTGGCACCCATGGTATATTTGTAATTAACCGTGGCATAATAAGTAAGCACGTTGATACCTTCATCGGCGGTACATGTGAAATGAATGGTTTCCGTCATGCCGCTTTCGTTGATGGTATCCTCATCGGGCTTAAATGCTATTACGTTGTCTTCAAGGATATTATAAAGACCGCCGACGTTAACCCCCTCCGTTTCAAGGAAGAGTATCTTCGCCTTACGCATGTTAATGTGACCCTTAAGGGACGGGGTGGAATCACCCAGCTGGGTTACGCTGCCGGCCTTCCAGCCTGAGCCGCTGTAATTGGATTTGAAATTGATTTCAAACTTTCTGGAAAGGCCGCACACACCGTATACTTCGTCAAATACAGCGGTTACGGTAGCATTCTTTCCGGACTTCTTCGTGTTTTCGATCGTAATCTTGTAGGAGTAGCCTGAAACCACCGATTCCATGGTGGTATTATCGTAGCCAAGAATATAGCCGGCTTCGCCCAGTGCCACTTTGATTTCGGCAAGGGTCGGGTCCGAACTTGTCGTACAGCCGGTAAGCCCGAAGAGGCATACCAAAACGACTATAAAAACTAAAGCTAACCTTAACGATTTCATTAACTCTCCACCTTTTCCCGCAAGGGAAAAAACAACTTTTACGATATCCAAACAATTATATAACAAAAAAACAGGGATGTCAAAGCAGAGTGTGGCCGAGGGCTCCCCCTACCAAAAATCGGGGGCTAAAAAAACTCTCCGGATTTACCGGAGAGTCTTTAACCCTAGTATAGTGGGGCAAGCCCCGATGATTAACAGGTAAAACCTGGAAAATCCTGATTAAGCAAGCTTTGACTTAGCTACATCTGCAAGCTTTGTGAATCCTGCAGCATCGTTAACAGCAAGCTCAGCGAGCATCTTTCTGTTCATGTCAACTTCAGCAAGCTTAAGACCGTACATGAACTTTGAGTATGAAAGACCGTTAAGTCTTGCAGCTGCGTTGATACGAGCGATCCAGAGCTGTCTGAACTGTCTCTTCTTCTGCTTACGTCCTGCATATGCAGATGTAAGGGCACGCATTACGGACTGCTTAGCAACTCTGTACTGTTTGCTTCTAGCGCCTCTGTAACCCTTAGCAAGCTTTAAAACTCTGTTATGTTTCTTCTTGGCATTTAAGCCACCTTTAATTCTAGCCATTTTTAACCTCTTTCCGTGCCGAACGCACTAATTCTGATTCTCTTTTTTGCTCACCGGCAGATGCCGGCTTCAGTTATTCGAACGCCCGACCGACTTATAAATACGGAAGGATCTTCTTCATGTTCTTTACGCTTGTTTCATCTGTCATTGTAGCTTTTCTGAGTGTTCTCTTAAGCTTTGTTGACTTCTTTGTCAGAATGTGCTGCTTGCCGGCCTTCATTCTCTTAAGCTTTCCGGTTCCGGTCTTGGAAAATCTCTTTGCAGCTGAGCTGTTTGATTTCATTTTAGGCATAATTAAGTCCTCCTTAAATAATCTCTTAATTAATTAGTTTTCTCTCTTTTTTGAAAGAGTTACCACAAGGTTTCTTCCTTCCATCTTGGCGGCCTTGTCAACCACAGCGATGTCTGAAAGCTGTTCGCAGAAGGTGTTCATGATTTCCTTTCCTGTCTGGATATGGGCCATCTCTCTTCCTCTGAACTTAAGTGTTACTCTTACCTTGTCACCCTTGGTGATAAACTTGGCAGCCTGATTAGCCTTAGTCTTCATATCGTTTACATCGATATTAGGGGACAAACGGATTTCTTTGAGTTCGGTAGTCTTCTGTTTTTTCTTGGCTTCCTTCTGCTTGCGGAGCTGCTCATAACGGAACTTTCCGTAATCAACAATGCGCACAACAGGTGGTTTAGCTGTCGGAGCGATCATGATAAGATCGAGCTCTTCGTTTCTTGCTCTGTCAAGTGCCTCTGCAGAGGACATGATTCCGAGCTGTTCGCCGTTTGCACCGAGAACACGTACTTCCGGTTCGCGGATCTGTTCATTCATCTTAGGCTCAACTTCTTTGGCTGCTATTGTAAACACCTCACATTCTTTAGACCGTCGTACCGCATAGCGGACGACTTAAGATAAAAATAACGGGCAGAAACAGATTCCGCCCGTAATTAAACACTGTGTGTTAAATTCGTTTTAAAGACCTGTTCGCTGGCAAATGCCGCTTAAGGTGAGAGCGGAAACTCTGCTTTTATAAAGTGTCGCAGTACGACACATGAGATAAGATAGCATAGGGGCGAGGCGTTGTCAAGGGGGTTTTGAAAGGATTTTCGTAAAGCGGATCGCCTGCATGCGCTCAGACAGTCCTACGTTTCCTACTCCTCGCACACGGCTTATTCGCATCAGGCTTTTCCCGCTACTCGCCCTACGGCTCGTGACGCGTACGCCTTCGC
>CACYBJ010000011.1 GCA_902772565.1 uncultured Lachnospiraceae bacterium
TACCGGAGTAAGGCACAACCACTCCTACGTCCATAACGAAGAAGATATGAAACTGCTTTATCTGGCATATGCCGGACTGTAGTACGAGTTTAACGTGTAATCCGAGAATTGGTCGGGTTACACGTTTTTTTTATAGCATTTTTATGTGTTTTGCCGGATACGGATACCGAATGATATTCAATGAAAAATGGTTTTGTGGTATATTGTATTTATAACATCCGGTATGAAAGGGCGCGGAAACATGCTTGAAGAAATGCGTAAAGGCTTTGAAACAGCATATATAGATGGTTCTGTAGTTTCGAACGAAGCATATAGGCCTCAGTTTCTTTCAAATGATCATAAAAAGGGTAAAAAGGTTCTGGCTTCGGTGGAAGATGAACTTCTACGCTGCGACGAATTCAAGATCAGTGTGGCTTTTATTACGCTTAGCGGAATCACGCCCTTGCTTCAGACATTAAAGGAATTGGAAGAAAGAAATGTCCCCGGGCAGATTCTTACTACCAATTATCTGAACTTCAGTGACCCTAAAGCTCTTGAAAAACTCCACTCACTTTCCAATATCACAATTAAGCTGTTTGATGCCGAGGCGGCAGGAAATGGCTTTCATACCAAAGGCTATATTTTCCGAAAAGAAGAAGTCTATAGCATCATAATCGGAAGTTCCAACATGACAGGAAGTGCCCTTCAGCAGAACTTTGAGTGGAACACTCGTATAGTTTCCACAGTAAACGGCGAAATGGCGAAGAGTATTACCGATGAATATGAGAGGCTGTGGAATTCGGCATATGCCAGAGATTACGATGATTTCATAGATGAATATAAAGCCAGATATAAGATAATCAAACATCAGCGTGAGATAGCAAGACAGGATGAAATCGTATCTGTTGAAAAATACAGACTTCAGCCAAACAGCATGCAGGTGGGCTTTATCAACAATTTAACAAAGATAATCAACTCGGGCGAAAACAGAGCGCTTTTGATATCTGCTACTGGTACCGGAAAGACCTATGCATCTGCCTTTGCAATGCGTGAGCTGGGATTTAAGCGAGTTCTGTTTTTGGTTCACCGAGGACAGCTTGCCAGACAGACTAAAAAGTCCTACGAAAAGGTTTTCGGAAGAAATGTTTCCATGGGACTCGTTGGTGCAGGCTACGACGATTATGACGCTGATTATGTTTTTGCTACGGTTCAGACATTAAACCGTGACGAACACCTGCTTCAGTATGCGCCTGACTATTTCGACGGAATCTGCCTGGATGAGGCACATCACGTCCCGGCAGGCACCTATCAGAAGATAATGAATTACTTCACACCGAAGCTTTGGCTCGGAATGACAGCTACCCCCGATAAGAGGGATGATAGTATTCAGGGACGTAACGTATACGAACTGTTTAACTATCAGATTGCCTACGAAATCAGACTCGGCCAGGCCATGGAGGAGAACCTTCTCTGTCCTTTCCACTATTTCGGGATTACCGATCTTTCAATAATCGGTGATGATAAAAACAGAGATTTTAATGTGCTTACCTGCGATGAAAGAGTAAAACACATTGTTGAGCAGGCTAACTATTACGGATACAGCGGCGACAGAGTAAAGGGCATCATTTTCTGCAGCAGCATTGATGAATCTGTGGCCCTTTCCGAAAAGCTGAATAAAACCATTAATCCGGCAACAGGAAAGTATTATCGTACGCTTGCATTAAACGGAAGCGCTTCCGAAAGTGATCGTGCAGATGCGTTCGAAAGGCTTGCGACAGATGATAACGGAACAAGTGATGACGAAAACCATCTGGACTATATTCTTTCGGTTGAGATTCTTAACGAAGGTGTAGATATTATAGAAGTCAACCAGGTTATTATGCTCAGGCCTACCCAGTCACCAATAGTATTTATCCAGCAGTTGGGACGAGGTCTCAGAAAAGCAGAAGGTAAAGAATACGTTGTTATTCTGGACTTTATCGGTAACTATAACAATAACTTTATGATACCGATTGCCTTGTCCGGTGACCGAACCTATAACAAAGACAATATCAGAAGGTTTGTTATTGAAGGCGGAAGAATCATTCCGGGCGCTTCGACTGTTCATTTTGATGAAATAAGCAGAAAACGTATTTTTGCATCGGTTGATAATGCGAACTTCAGCGATGTCAGATTGATAAAAGAAAACTATACCAATCTTAAAAACAAGCTGGGAAGGATTCCTGGACTTGCGGATTTTGATGAGTACGGTGAGATGGATGTACTCAGGATTTTTGATAACAACAGTCTGGGGTCCTATTATAAATTCCTCGTAAAATACGAAAAGGACTACAAGGTCCGCCTGAGTAGCGACGAGGAAAAGGTAATTGAGTTTGTTTCAAAGAAACTGGCAAACGGTAAGAGGATTCAGGAACTTCAGCTCCTAAAACAGCTGATTGCATTCAGCAGAAACATGCAGAAAATTGGCCTGTTTAAGGCGCTGGCAGGGGATATGTCTGCTTTAGGCAAGAATCTGAGCGAGGATCAGAAAGATTGCATTACCAATGTGCTTACCAATGAATTCGCTGCCGGATCTGCAAGAAAAACCTACGAGAAATGTGTTTTCATTGAAAAAGATAATGATGATTACAAACCTTCTGCAAGCATAATGAGCATGCTTTCCAATCCGGATTTCTATGCCATTCTGAGTGAACTTATCGATTTCGGAATCAGCAGATATAAGCGAGATTACAACAACAATTATGAAGACACGGACTTTGTATTGTATCAGAAGTATACCTACGAGGATGTGTGCAGGCTGCTTAACTGGGAATCCAATGAAGTGCCTTTGAATATCGGTGGTTACAAGTTTGATAAGAAAACAAAGACCTTTCCTGTATTTATCAATTATGATAAGAGTGATGACATTCAGGATACCATTAAGTACGAAGATCATTTCACTTCCAGCAGTTCTCTTATTGCTATTTCCAAGCAGAGCAGAACAGTTCAGTCGGAAGATGTTCAGAACTTCCTTCATGCTAAGGAACGCGGCATAGATGTGGAGCTCTTCGTAAGAAAAAATAAAGACGATAAAATATCCAAAGAATTCTATTATCTGGGCAGAATGACTGCTACGGGAAATGTTCAAGAATTCATTATGAACAATACAGACAAGACTGCTGTTGAGATTGAGTGGAAGCTGGATACACCGGTGAGAGAGGATATTTATCAGTATATTGTTAACGGATAATTTATAGTAATGGAAATATACACAATACAAAAAATCTATGAGGCTGACTACGGTTGCGAGGAAAATACTGACGGTATTGAAAAAGCGGTATTAAAGCTTATTCCGGAAAATGCTTCGGCAGATGAAGAATTTGTAGAACTGACCGAGAAAGAGATAGCCGAAAAAGGTTTTTCCGAAGGTAAAAAGGTTTGCTTCGATGCTGCGGGTAATCTTTTGAAATATGTCAGAGTGGTGGCAGCTGTAGTCAAAGATAATACAGGCAAAAGGGTATTTGCCACAGCAAGAGGCTATGGAGAGTTTAAAGGCTGGTGGGAATTCCCCGGAGGCAAAATTGAAAAAAATGAGACGCCCGAACAGGCACTGGTTCGCGAAATTAAAGAAGAACTGACTGCAGACATAAACGTAGGAGAGCTAATAAGAACCATTGAATATAACTACCCGGGTTTTCATCTTTCCATGGATTGTTTCTGGGCTTCACTTGCAGGCGGAAACTTTGTTTTAAAAGAAGCCGAGGCCGCAAGATGGCTCACAAAAAGTGAACTGGCAGATGTAAACTGGCTTCCTGCCGATCTGGAAATA
>CACYBJ010000012.1 GCA_902772565.1 uncultured Lachnospiraceae bacterium
CTTATGTAATTGGCAATGGCATACATAAGGTGGGTTTTTCCAAGTCCGGGATTACCGTAGATAAAGAGAGGGTTGTAAACCTGTCCCGGCATTTCCGCAACAGCAAGGGCAGATGCCTGGGCAATGTTATTGTTCTCTCCTACGACAAAGTTATCGAAAGTATAGTTAAAGAAAGGTGATTTTGTTTTGGCTACCTTCTTTTCTTCTTCTTCTCTTCTTCTTCTCTCTATTTCTGAATGATTAATAAAGGAAATTTCGTAGTCTTCTCCGGTAACTTCCGCAATGGCAGTTTTAATATAGATACCATACTTGTTCTTTATGAATTCAATGGCATCGTCTCCGAGTATTGTATTCTGAACACTTATTATTACTATATTCTCATCCAAATCGTATACGGAAAGATTCTGGAGCCATGTCTTGAATGAAACAGGAGTAATGTTATACTCGTTTTTCATGTATTCGAGAATCTCCGGCCATTTGGCCTGAAGTTTTTCTTTCATTATAGATATACCTTTCTGATAGTAGTTAAACTAACAGTTTTTTTACGGCAGATGAATTTATGCACAAAACTGCTATTATATAAGGAAGAAAGTGCTTTTATTATACTTTGTGAAATTTTGGATTAATTTTAGACGAAAAACCGAAAATACACGCGTATAGCCTTTAAATTTCAAATATGGCGGTTTTTTCGGTTTTAATGATTTTTTACCAAAAACTTAAAATTAAGCGTCTCAGACGCATTAAAACGGAAAAACCAATTTGATTAGATTATACACTACCCATAAAAATAATACAAGCAAAAGGTTGTGGATAAGTATGAGAAGAACTTGTGGATAAGTCAAAAAAAGCTGTGAAAAGCCTGTGAATTCGGTGTTTATTAAAAAACTTTCTTGACGAAAATAATTTCTCTTATTATAATACATAATGCTACTTTATGGGCAGTGTCCCAATTTTAGAATTTGTAAGTTTATTTATCATTATTAATAAGGAGGTAATATATCATGAAAATGACATTTCAGCCAAAGAAGAAGAGCCATGCTCGTGTACACGGATTCAGAAAAAGAATGTTAACTTCAAACGGAAGAAAAGTTCTTGCAGCCAGAAGAGCTAAAGGAAGACATAAGATTTCTGCTTAGGTCGCATTTATGTGACCTTTTTCCTTTTTAGGAGATTTATATGACATCCCTTAAAAACGAAGAATTTAAAGTTGTCTATGACAGGAAGAATTCCAAAGGCAACAAATACCTGGTTATGTATTTAAGTAGCAATAACCTTAGTTACAATCGAATAGGAATAAGCGTAAGCAAGAAGGTGGGTAACAGTGTCATCCGCCACAGAGTAAAAAGACTCATAAAGGAAGCTTACCGCTTAAATTGCGGCTGTTTCAGCAACGGGCTGGATATAGTCGTGGTCGCAAGAACCACTTCGGTGGGAACGGGATATAAGGAAATAGAAAGCGCACTGCTTCATCTTGCGCGTCTTCACGGGATTATAAATGAAAAAACTTCTTATTAAATTTATAAGGTTTTATCAGAGACGTCTTTCGGGCATGAAACGTGTGCCTACATGTATTTATACCCCGACTTGTTCCCAGTATGCGATCGAAGCAATTGAAAAATACGGCTCCATAAAAGGTACTTATCTTGCAGTAAGGAGAATACTCCGCTGCCACCCCTTCAGAAAAGGCGGTTATGATCCGGTACCCTGAGTGTATTTTTCCTGACTCGGAAACAAAAGAAAGAAAATATTATGGCATTACTCAGCATTCTTGATCCATTTATTTCATTAATGGGTCTTGCTATCAATTACATTTATAAGTTTCTTCTTCTGTTTGGCATCGACAAAGTAGCAATCTGTATCATCGTGTTTACGATTGCTTTTAAGATTATTACTTTGCCGCTCACTTACAAGCAGCAGAAATTCACCAAAGTTTCTGCAAAAATGAATCCTGAAATTCAGGCAATTTCCCAGAAGTACAAGGGAAAGCGTGATCAGGAATCAATGATGCAGATGCAGGCTGAGCAGCAGGCTGTATACAAGAAGTACGGAACATCTCCTACAAGCGGATGTCTTCCGATGATCCTTCTTATGGTACTTCTCTTTGCTCTCTATCCTGTTGTATACCAGATTCCTATCCATGTAAAAGACATCGGAAATGAATATGAGAAAATCGTTACCGCCATCGAAAACGAGAAGGTAACGGAAGACAATGCCGACGGCGTTATTCCTGAAAAGGTAACTGTCGGTGACAAGAAGTATACCCTTACAGATGCTGTTTACGCATTCTATACAGCCAACGGCGTATATGTACGTAAGGCACCTGAATACAAAGTAGGAAAAGATACTTTCGAAGGCGAAGACTACGTTAAAATTATGTCAGGTTTTTCCGGAGATAACTGGGAAGCCTTCTTTAACGGCGAAGAACTTGAGAAAACGTCTATAAAGAAGGGAAGCGTTGATGCATGGAATGCATATGCCCCTTATATTTCAGAAGCACTTTCAAA
The DNA here is from genome assembly GCA_902772565.1 of uncultured Lachnospiraceae bacterium. Classification (GTDB taxonomy): domain Bacteria; phylum Bacillota; class Clostridia; order Lachnospirales; family Lachnospiraceae; genus UBA3775. The sequence goes on from CACYBJ010000012.1 coordinate 2,505, forward strand.
GGGTTATACATCTGACGGAAAGACAATAGTTCCTTCAAATGTTAAGAACAAAATTGTAAACATCAATACTATCTTTGGTGTTAACATTTTCGACAGACCGGCCGTTAAGAGTATTACCATTCTTATTCCTCTTCTTGCAGCCCTCTTCCAGTTTGCTCAGACCCAGATTTCCATGGCAATGAACAAGCCTAAGGGAGACGACAAGAAGAAAAAGAAGAGAACAGGCGAACCGGATCCTATGGATTCCATGAAGACCATGAACTATATCATGCCGATCTTCTCCGGTATCATCTGTTTCACATTCCCTATCGGTATCGGTCTTTACTGGATTACATCAAGTGTGGCTTCCATCATACTTATGTTCTTCATCGACCTTAAGTTAAAAGACGTTGATATCCAGGAATATGTTGACGAATCCAACGAAAAGAAAAAAAGAGAACTTGAAAAGTACGGTGTAAACGATTCAAAGAGC
>CACYBJ010000013.1 GCA_902772565.1 uncultured Lachnospiraceae bacterium
CTTAAAGTTGCCTGTGCTCACGAGTTTGTATCCGAACTTGAACAGGGGCTCGACACTTTGCTTGGAGAACGGGGCACCGGTCTTTCAGAGGGGCAGATGCAGCGTTTGGCCATTGCCAGAGCGGTGTTTTCGCGCTGCCCGGTAATGCTTCTTGACGAGGCAACCTCGGCCCTTGACGAAACTACCGAGAAGCAGGTTCTTGAGAACTTAAGAGCCTTAAATAACAGAACTCTCATAATTATCACTCACAGAAAAGCAGCCCTCGAAATATGCGACAGAGTCTTTGCATTTTCGGAAAGCGGCGCTACGGAAGTATAAGTCCCAAAGGAATAACATGACGGCAGCAAATACTACAACCGACAATCTGATCTATCTTCTCGGCTGTGCCATTAAGAATGAGAAGGCAGATGCAGCCCGTGTTTCTTCCATGGACCTTACGGAACTGTACAGGCTTTCCCGGTCCCATATGGTGACCTCGGCGGTGGCATATGCCCTTGAATCTGCCGGTGTTAAGGACGATAATTTCGTTCAGGCCAAAGCCAAGGCCCAGCGGAAAACTGCCCTTATGGATGCGGATATGACCGTGGTGATAGGCGAACTTGAGGCAGCCGGCATTTGGCATATGCCTCTTAAGGGTGCCATACTTAAGGATTTATACCCCGGCTTCGGCATGAGGCAGATGTCCGACCGCGATATACTTGTGGATCCGGACAGGATGGCAGATGTTAAGAAAATCATGCTTTCCGCAGGTTTTAAGCCGGCCTATGTGGGACAGGGTGAAGATGACAGCTATCACAAGGAACCTGTCAGCAATTTCGAAATGCACCACAGGCTGTTTGGGGCGACTCATGACAGCAGGCTGGAAGAGTATTATAAGGATGTTAAGTCACGTCTGATAAAGAATGAGGGTGACGGGTACGGTTACCATTTTTCCTCGGAGGATTTCTATATTTATCTTCTCGCTCACGAGTATAAGCATTATTCCGCGGGAGGCATAGGAATAAGATCCCTTTCGGATACCTATCTGTATCTTAAAAAGTATGGAAATGACCTTGATTTTGAGTACATTGCGAGTGAAACGGAAAAACTTGGAATAGGTGAGTTTGAAGAGTTAAACCGCAGGCTTTCTCTGGCTTTGTTTGACGGTGCTTCTCTTGATGAAGAAGAGGAAAGAATGTATCGGTATATGCTCGGTTCCGGCACTTACGGAAATCTGGGCAATAGTTTCAGAAACAAAATAAAGAAGCAGGAGAAGAAGCGCTTCCCGCGTCTGGCTTACATTTGGAGAAGGGTATTCCTTCCGCTCAGTGTGGTTAAGTCGGTATTTCCTGTGTTTTACAAGTATCCCATACTGTTGCCGTTTTTGCCTTTTTACAGGCTGATACGGGGGCTTCTCTTTAACAGAAAGAGGCTTAAGAACGAGGCGAAACTGCTGAGGGGGTATAAAAGAAAATAAGCGTCGCGCAGACAAAAAAAGAAGAAACTCTAACGAGTTTCTTTGATGTCTCAAAGCCGACGGGCTCCCCCGATTAAAATCGGGGGCAGAATCGGGGTGACAGGATTTGAACCTGCGGCTTCCACGTCCCGAACGTGGCGCTCTACCAAGCTGAGCCACACCCCGTACAAGGTGTTATCATACACCACAGACAGGCTGTTGTCAAATGATTTTTAAGGCACCTTATTTTTTCCATACTGCCGGATGGAAGATGATCAGCATCGGATAAAGCTCAAGTCGTCCGGCCAGCATATCGAATATGAATACCAGCTTTGACAAAGGATTAAAAGATGCGTAATTGCCTGTGGGTCCTACAATGCTAAGGCCCGGTCCTATGTTGTTAATAGTAGCCGTTACGGAAGTGAAGTTCGTGATCAGATCCTTGCCTTCAAAGGAAACAATCAGAAGGGAAATCACAAATAGGGTTATGTATGTGATAAAGTAACGGGCCACGGAATGCTCTGTTGTTTTATCAAGAGGCTTGCCGTCGTATTTAATGTGGCGGATGCTCTTCGGATGGATAAATGATACCATCTCGTTCTTCCAGGTTTTAAATGCAATAAGTATTCTTGAAACCTTAATACCGCCGCCGGTACTGCCTGCGCATGCGCCGCAAAACATAAGAAGCACCAGAAGCGTCTTCGAAAGAGAAGACCATGTGTCGAAGTCATCGGAAGCAAATCCGGTGGTGGTTATACAGGTTGCTACCTGGAATGCCGCATGTCTTGCCGATGTAGCAATTTTGTCAAAGCGGGCGAGATTGTCTAAAGTGATTATTGCAGTAAAGGCAAATACAATGGCGAAGTAACCTTTTACTTCGTCCATCTTAAGAGCGAGTTTTGTTTTCTTAAGCAGGAGAAAATAGTAGAAGTTGAAATTAACGCCGAAGAGTATCATAAATACTGTAAGCACCCACTGCTGATAGGCAGTATAGCTCATGGCAGAATCGTTTTTAACACCGAATCCGCCGGTACCTGCGGTTCCGAAAGTCATGCAGATTGAATCAAATACAGGAAGACCACCGGCCACAAGGAATATGAACTCTATTACCGTAAGTGCAAGATAAATCATATAAAGGATTCTTGCAGTCTGTCTTACCTTGGGCACCAGTTTTCCTACGGAAGGACCCGGGCTTTCTGCCTTCATAAGATTCATATTGGATCCGCCGGTCATGGGAATAACCGCAAGAAGGAATACAAGAACACCCATGCCGCCTGTCCAGTGAGTAAAGCTTCTCCAGATAAGGGCGGTATGTGTAAGAGATTCAACTTCCGAAAGTATGCTTGAACCCGTTGTGGTAAAGCCGGAAGCTGTCTCAAAGAGCGCATCTATGTAATTGGGTATTTCTCCTGTGATGCAGAAAGGCACGGCGCCTGTGGCGGACATGACAAGCCAGGAAAGAGCGGTAATAACACAGCCTTCCTTAAGATATATTTTTGAATTTTCAGGTTTTTTGAATGTAAGAAGTGTTCCGATGACAAAAGATGCTGCCGCAACTGCCAGGTAAAGGTATCCCACATTTTCTCTGTAGATGATAGATACAAGTACCGGAAGCATGAGAAGGGCTGTCATCATCTTGAAAACATTTCCCAAAACATATCTGATAACTGAGTAATTCAAAGCTTTCCTCTATTCCATACTTATGCAAGTATATCGTCAATTTCTTTAAGTCCCGGATGGGTTGTAACAATAACAACGCTGTCACCGGATTCTATGGTGCTTTCGCCGGATGGGAGAAAGACTTTTCCGTTTCTTTCAATGAATGAAACAAGGAGATTGTTTTTTAGTTTCAAATCCATGATTCTGTTGCCGGTAACCTTTGAATTGCTGCCGACAGAAAACTCCACGGCTTCAACTCTGTTATCGTACATGTGATAAAGAGTCTGAATGTTTCCGCTGTTTTTGGAGTTGTTCATGCCTCGTACGTAGGCTGTAATGGCCTCGGATGTCATGTTCTGCGGGAAGAGAACACTTCCTATATCCATTTTTGAGATAATGCCTCGGAAATTGGTTCTGGTAACCTTGGTAATAACCTTGGCCTTGGAATTCTTCTGGGCATAAAGTGCCAGGAGTACGTTCTGTTCATCGATTCCCGTGAGAGGAACGAAGGAATCCACATCCTTAATCCCTTCTTCGTTAAGAAGGTCCTCATTGGTTCCGTCACCGTTAATAATAACCGCATCGGGAAGAAGCAGACTCAGAGTTTCGCATCTTGCCCTCTGGCTTTCGATGATCTTTACCTTTATTCCCATGGAAATAAGCTGGGTGGCAAGATAAAAAGAAGTGGTTCCGCCGCCTACAATCAGACAGTTTCTAACGGGTTTTGCCTTCATACCGATTTCATCAAGGAATTTCTTTACTTCGGTTTTTTTGCACACGAAGGAAAGCGTGTCATCTGCCTTAAGCACAAAGGTACCGTTGGGAATGATCACGTTATCTTCACGTTCCACAACGCAGACATGGATTCTGCTCTTTATTCTTTTAGAAAGCTCCATAAGGGAGATGTTGTCGAGTTTTGAATCTGCCGGGACTTTGAACTTGATAAGTTCTGCCTGACCGTGAACGAAGGAGTTTACATCCAACGCGGAAGGCACAATGAGCATACGGGATGCTTCAAGGGCTGCTTCGTACTCGGGATTGATGATCATGGCAAGACCCAAAGATTCACGCAGATAATTAACCTCGTTGTTGTAGTCCGGGGTACGAACACGGGCAATAGTAGAGCAGCCTGCTACCTGTTTTGCAACCGTGCAGCACAGAAGATTAAGTTCATCCGAACCCGTAACCGCAACCAAAAGGTCGGTTTCTTCAATGCCTGCTTCCATCTGGATGCTGTAGCTGGCTCCGTTGCCGGTAATACCCATTACATCATAGGTGTCGGTTATGGAATCAACCAAAGCCTGTCTCTGGTCGATAACTGTAATGTCATGACCTTCCTTTACCAGCTGTCCCACAAGGGTGGAACCGATTTTGCCGGCGCCTACGATAATTATTTTAAGTCCTGTTACGTCTTTTTTATTTGCCATAATGACCTCCGCACCCTCTAATATACTATTATTTATTCAAAAAATCCAATGTTACTTAATATCTACGGGTGCAAAGATGGTTAAGTATATGGTATAATTCACCATATATGGGCAGATGCGGGAGCGCTTTCCCGCCGTTTAAAAACAGGTGCCCGGGAATAATTTGTAAAAATCAATAGAAAAATGAAATGTATTCGGACATATGCAATACTATTGTCCGGGGTGGTGCGGCTCGCATCACCGGAATGAGAGGGAAAATGAGATGTCCTAGCTGCGGACGCGAAGTCCGCGATGATTCAAATTATTGCTTCTACTGTGCATACTCTTTCAGGGATCACAGAAATGAGGAGGAGGGAAGCAACAGACCGAGACTTGTCAGTGTGGGTAACTCCCCAACGGAAGGAGTTCCTGTCGACAAACCGATAACGGGAGAGTACAAAACAGACGACCACCGTTATCCGGATAATAACAACTTAAACAATATCAATTTTGACGATTATGCTCAGGTCGGTCCGAGAACCACACTTCCGGACGGAACCACCAAGATAACAATGGTGAAGAAGAAACCGCCTTTAAAGACATGGCAGTGGATTCTTTATTTCCTGCTGTTGATCTTCCCTTACACATTGTTTGTATGGTTCGGCGTCACGGCCTACTGGGCAATTTCTCCGGTAACTCCGGACGAAAGAAAGAATTTCGCAAGAGGTGTGCTCATTTCCGTCCTGGCAATTACAATGTTTGTTCTTATAGCCATGGTGATCATTATTCAGAACGGCGGACTTGACAAGTTTATTACCGAAATGACCAACGGCGCCGCCACAAGTGCCGATGCATACTATGACATGATATACGGTAAATAAACCGGGACGCCTGCAATACGTGAAAATTGGAGAAAGACGGCGATAATCTACAAGAGTAGAACGCTGTGAATATTGAAAATATGGAAATTAAAGACATTTTGTCAAAATGCGACCACACTCTCCTTAAACAGGACAGCACCTGGGAGGAAGTGAAGGAAATAATCGATGACGGAATTAAGTACGGGACTGCATCCGTATGTATTTCGCCCTGCTATGTAAAACGCGCTTCGGCATATGCCGGAGGCCGCATCCCCATCTGTACCGTAATAGGATTCCCTAACGGAACCCAGTCGGTATCTGCCAAGGTTTTTGAAACGGAAGATGCCGTTCTTAACGGAGCCGATGAAATAGACATGGTTATTAATGTCGGTATGGTTAAGGCGGGGGACTACAAATACGTCCTTGATGAAATCAGACAGGTGCGTCAGGCCTGTGCCGACAAGGTTCTCAAAGTAATCATTGAGACCTGCCTACTCACAGACGATGAAAAGATTGCTCTTTGCAAAGTGGTTTCGGAATCCGGAGCCGACTTTATAAAGACCTCCACAGGTTTTTCTTCGGGCGGAGCAACGGCGGCAGATGTGGCGCTTCTTAGGACCTACACTGATGAGTCCGTGGGAGTAAAAGCCGCAGGCGGTATTTCATCAATCGCAGATGCCGAGGAATTCATTAAACTGGGTGCGTCAAGACTTGGCACCAGCAGAATCGTAAAAATCGTTAAAAAGGGTTTATAAACCTTTAAATACAGGACGATATATGGTATAATTTTAAGGCATATCACTTTTATTTAAGGTTACGGAAATTGATGAGAAGCAAGAAAAATAAAAACGGAATAGAAGACGCCTTCACAAGACCGGCCCCTTCCGCATTTTCAAGCGCAATGGATGACTTTGGTATTAATGACAGCGATCTTCCGGAGGTAGAAGAAATGAGTGGCGAGCAGGTGATTCTTGACAGCCAGAACACAAAAACAGTAACTGAAGAAAGACAGAGAATGGTTACCGAAAGCAGTACCAGCATGATTGCCATCGTGGGCATGATAGCAGGTATCCTGGTCACCCTGATCGGAATGCTGGTTTATCTTGACATGGGCAAGAAACTCGGTCTTGATATGGATAAGAATTTCGGAATTCTCATTCTGGTTATCGGTTTTTACATGCTCATTTCCTTTGCGCTTCACATTAAGCACAAAGAGTACAGAATCGAGAATTACACCGTTGAGAAGAAGGTTCCTGTTGAAGGGAACATGTTAAGTACTGCAAGGGCAGCCGAAAGAGAAGAAATCATCGACAGCAAGGTTAACGAAATGGCAGATATGTTCCGACGCCTTGCAGCCATGACTTCGGAACTGGAAGAGAAGTTTGTTGCCAACGAAGCAGCAACCATCAAGGCCTTAAGTACCGACGACCGCAACGAAATAATAGAGCAGGCAGCCCGTGAGGCAGCAGAAGCAGCCGCTGCGGCAGCTACCCGTGAAAGCGAAGAAAGATTCAGAACCGAAATAGAAAAGATTCAGGCGGAAACCGAAAGAATGGCCGGAGAATTCACCCAGGCCGAGGAAAGAAGAAACCGCCAGCTTGAAGAAATGCGCGAAGAGCATGAAAGAGAGCGTGCATCCCTTATTGCTGCAAGAGACAAGGAAAAGAACGATGCCCTCGCCCGTGAAGAAGCATTAAGAGTAAGAGCCGACTCACAGCGTGCGCTTGATGAAGCACAGCTCATTTCCATGTATTCAAAGCGCGAAGAGGATTTAAAGAGAATCGAAGAACAGCAGGCTAAAGAGCGTGAGAATCTTGACATTGAAATGGACAAGTACGAAAGCTACAGGCGCCAGCTTGAAAAGGATATTGACGATCTCAACCGCGAAAAACTCCGCATGAAGAATGAACAGGAAGAAATCGACGCGGAAAGAGAAAGAGTAAGAGCAGAGCGCGAAGCCTACGAAGAAAGACTCAGAGCCGAAGCGGAAGCCAAGCGAATTGCGGAAGAAGAAAGAATTGCCGCCGAGAAGCGTGCAATCGAGGAAGCAAGACTGGCTGAGCAGGCAAGAATCGCAGCCGAAAGAAAGGCCGAAGAAGAAGCAAGACTTGCTGCCATCAAAGCAGAAAGAGACCGCATTGAGAAGGCCAGAAAAGAGGCGCAGGAACGTATCGATTCGCTGGGACTTTCGGCATCTGCCTTTGCATGGAGTTCCAACATAAATCCTGACGAAACAAAAATGGAGGACGAAATACTCAGGTCCAAAGAAGAAAGTGTTATCGCAGGGTTTAGCGAACAGTAAACGGTAATAAGTCCTGATCCCGGGGCGGACAGGCGAGGGGGATTAGTCCCATATATAGGAGGTATAAAATGAGCGGATTTTTCAAGAAATTATTCGGTGCAGCAATTATCGGCGGTGCAGCCTACGGCGCATACAAGGTAGTTCAGAAGAAGAGAGAAGAAGCAGCCGATGACAATCTCTTCGATGAAAGCGATTTCTCCGATGATGATTACTATGAGGATGATTTCTCAGAAGAAAAGGAAGCATCCGAAGAATAAAAGGTAGTATTATGTACGATTATATTCGCGTGTCCACGGCGGTGCCGGATGTTTCTGTCGCCGACGTGCGCACCAATACCAAAAATATTCTGGAAAAGTATGACGAGGCGGCATCTGCCGGTTCGGATATTGTTCTTTTCCCCGAACTTTGTGTAACAGGCTATACCTGTGCCGATCTGTTCCTCCAGAGGTCACTTACCGACGGAAGCCTTTCGGCACTTTCGGAAATAATCGATTACACAACAGGAAAAAAGTCCGTCGCAGTTGTAGGCGCGCCCCTCGTTATAGACGGGCAGCTCTTTAACTGCGCTTTTGTGATTTTTGACGGACAGCTTTTTGGTATAGTTCCGAAGACCTATCTTCCGAATTATTCGGAATTCTACGAGAGAAGATGGTTTTCTTCTTCGTCCATACTAAGGAGAAGAAGCATCAGCCCGGCCGAACTTGGGCTTGACTACAAAAAGGCAGCGGAGTGCCAGGAAATTCCTCTTGGAAGCGATATCATTTTCAATATCAATTCATCGGCTCGCTTTGCCATTGAAATCTGCGAGGATCTATGGACACCGATTCCGCCGAGTTCAAAGCTTGCTCTTAACGGTGCGGAATTAATTCTTAATCTTTCCGGAAGCAATGAAACCATTGCCAAAAGGTCTTACCGAAGAGGCCTCGTTGCCCAGCAGTCGGCAGGAACGATTTCAGCTTACTGCTATGCATCTGCCGGAAGCAAAGAATCAACTACGGACCTTATTTTCTCGGGACATTCCATTATGGCAGAGAACGGCTCTGTGGTAGCGGAAAACAAGAAGATAATCGACAGCAACTATATTCTTACAGCCGACATTGACCTCGGCAAAATAAAGCATGACAGAATGCACAACAAGTCCTTTGCCGATTGTGCGGCAATCAACAAAGCGGGACTTGTAAACACTGTTAAGATTGTTTCCGACAAGTTGCTTCTTTCCGACGGAAGCCTTGCAAGCGTAAAAAGAATGCCTTTCGTTCCCGTGGCCAAGGAAGACCGTCTTGAAAGATGCATGACTATTTTCGAAATGCAGGTTGCAGGTCTCATTAAGAGACTGGAAGTGACCAAAGCAAAGCCTGTTATCGGCGTTTCCGGCGGACTTGATTCCACTCTTGCGTTGCTTGTATGCGTACAGGCGGTACTCGAGATGGGACGCCCGGCATCCGATGTATACGGAATTACCATGCCGGCTTTCGGAACAACAGACAGAACCTATAACAACTCCCTTAAACTCATGAAGTCTCTGGGAGTAACAACAGAAGAAATCAACATTAAAGAAGCGTGTACGGTACATGCAAGAGACATCGACTACGATCTTTCCGGAAGGGATGTCACCTTCGAAAACATCCAGGCGAGAGAAAGAACTCAGGTACTCATGGACTATGCATGTAAAGTAGGCGGACTGGTTGTGGGAACCGGCGACCTCAGTGAGCTTGCTCTCGGATGGTGCACTTACAACGCCGACCACATGAGCATGTACGGAGTGAATTCAAGCATTCCGAAGACTCTCATTAAGTGGATGATAGATGCCATCAGCGAAAATGATGTATTTACAGGCAGTGCGGACATACTCCGTGACATCATCGATACACCTATCAGTCCCGAACTTCTTCCTCCTACGGAGAATGGCGCGATTGCCCAGAAAACAGAAGATTTCGTGGGACCGTATCTGCTTCATGACTTTTTCCTTTACAATGTATTAAGATTCGGCTTTGAGCCGAAAAAGATTTATAAGCTGGCAACGAAAGCATTTGCCGGCGAATTTGATAACGAAACCATCCTTAAGTGGTTAAAGACCTTCTACAGAAGATTCTTTACACAGCAGTTCAAGCGCAGCTGTCTGCCGGATGGTGTAAAGGTGGGTAGTATAAATCTGTCGCCGAGAGGAGACTGGAGGATGCCTTCGGATGCATCTTCCGCATTATGGCTTGAGCAGATAGAAAGCATGTAGGCATCTGCCGGGTCAACTGATATTGGTCTGGGTTACACTGTACAGCTGATTGGGGGCACAGTATGAGCAGAAAAAACATTGGCGTATTCGTCGCCGGAGATGAAGGACAGCTTAAAATTGATTTCATTAACGGTGTCAGTAAACGTGCGTCTCAACTTGACTGCAACGTAATTGTTTTTGACAGTCTTATTCATAAGCCCGAGTTTAATTCGGGAGTGGTTCTTTCCGACGAATTTATCCGAGGTGAGACTTCTATTTACATGGGTCACGATCTTTCGGATCTTGACGCTGTGGTTATGATGGGCGACACTCTCATCAATAAGGATGTCAAAAACCAAATCATTGAAAAACTCACTGCGGAAGGTGTTCCGATTGTAGATGTGGATGACTATGACGAACGCTGTCATTGCCTCATTTACGATGACACCATGGGTATGGAAAACATGATTCGTCATGTGGTTGAAACCCACGGATGCAGAAAAATAGATTTCATCAGCGGTTACAAAGGTAACAGACAATCTGAAGAGCGAGTACTTGCCTACAGAAAAGTTCTTGAAGAAAACGGCATTCCGGTTGAAGAATCCAGAATCGGCTACGGTCAGTTTGGATATCCTGCAGAGCATGTTGTAAACGGATTCATTCAGGATCATGGTCTGGCAGATGCCATCATCTGCGCCAACGATACCATGGCCATAGTTACTACGAAGACATTAAGAGCCAAGGGATTTAAGGTTCCCGAGGATTGTATAGTTACCGGTTTCGACGGAATTCCGGAAGGTCAGGCCTTTGTACCAAGCCTTACAACGGTAAAACGCCCGATTGAAACCTCCGGCAGGCGCGCAATCGATATTGCCTACGAACTTTCTCTCGGAAAAACACTTCCGAAAGTAATAAAACTCCATGCCGAAATGGCTTTCAAGCAGAGCTGCGGATGTGAGTCCGAAGACATTCAGTCCTTCGATAAGATGCATGGCATCCTTATCCAGATGCTTGATAACAGGGACGGTTTTAACTATCATCTGTCCCAGCTCACACGTGAAGTGGCTCTTTGTAAAAACATTGACGATGTACTGGGATACTTCGCCGGACGTGTGTATGCTTTCCATATAGACGATATGGAAGTATTTCTTAGCGATGATATTATCGAAAAGAGGAATTACAGAGGTCAGGAGAAAGAAAAAAACAAATCAAGAATTTATTCCGAATATCTGGTGCATTACAGTCTGCATAATAAAGAGTTTAAAAAACATGCAGAAAAAGTCAGAAGTGACGAGTATATCACCAAACTGACAGATTGTGATGAAAAGATATTTGTTTCCATCATACCTCTCTACTTCAGGGAACGTATTTTGGGATTCCTTGAACTTCGCGGTCTGTTCTATTTTGAAAACGTACTTTCTTTCTACACATGGATTGCATATATCAGTTCAAGTTTAGGTAACCTTATTCTCCGAGAGGAAATGCGTAACCTCGTTGAGTCTCTGGATAATATGTATGTAAGAGATCAGCTCACAGGTCTTTACAACCGTTTCGGACTTCACCGTGAAACTGCTGAAATGTTTGAAAAGACTAAAAACGAAAACGGCAAAGTGTTTGTTGAGATGGTTGACCTTGACCGACTTAAGTACATTAATGACAATTACGGTCATGAGGCCGGAGACAATGCTATTAATCAGGTTGCCGCTGCACTTAAGACATCATCCTCCGACAGTGCGGTTATTTCACGAATCGGCGGTGATGAGTTCCTTGTTGTAGATTATTATACGGACGACAACACTCCTGAGGTTTTCGAAAAGAAGATTCGTGAGTACATTGATACCTATAACAATGAACATGACCTGGAATACGAGGTAGATTGCAGTTTCGGCTATTGCATCGGTTCTTCTGCTGAAAGTCTTGAGGATCTCATGAAGACTGCCGACGAAAAGATGTATGCTATTAAATCTGCCAAAAAGAAAGCAAGAGGACTTAAAGTAGATGAGCGATGAAGTGATGATTCTGAAAGCTTCATCGCAGGAAGATAATGCCGCTGTGACAGAGTGCTTAAAGGAATTCATTTCTTACGGAGTGGATTTTAACGCAGGCACCTCTTACAGCGGTCTTTCTTATGATTTTTCATACATAAGAGAGTGTGACGGACTTGTGGTGGGGATGCTCAGCATCCGCCCGGATGGCGGAGAGATAGGTAACCTGGGATATGCCATACGACCAACCGAACAGGGGAAAGGCTACGGCAAAATGCTGGTTTCACAGGCCCTTGACCTGTGCTCCATGTTTGATGTGAAATGCCCTGAGGCTGTTGTGGATGAAGCAAACATTCCAAGCATAAAAGTGCTTCTTGCAAACGGCTTTTCCGAGAAAGAACGAAAAGAAGCCGGCGGCAGGAAGGTAATCAGGTTCGTGCATGAAGGTATTTGAACAATAATCAGAGATATAAAATACAGCACTGACAATAAAGAAGGATTAGCGGTCAAATAGAAAACTTTTTGAGAGAAATGTTTAGTGGGACATAATAGTCCCGGAATGTGTGGTACATATAAGATTGATAACGATAGTATCAGAAATTTACACCTGATAAGATTGATAACAATAGTATCAGAAATTCACACCTGATAAGACTGATTATGATAGTAACGGGACATATAAATGTCCATCCTTTGGGATGCCGCAGGCACATCTTAAAGGGACAGTTTGCCTGCGGTATTGTAAGATGAGTGTAGATAAAACAAAACCCGTTGAAAGAAA
>CACYBJ010000014.1 GCA_902772565.1 uncultured Lachnospiraceae bacterium
CGGCTCTTGCAAGGGAACTTACAGCCATCGTAAGAGAGGACAAAGAACTGCCGCTTTATGTTAAGTCTGAACTGGAAGAAGCCTGTCCGCAGGTATCGGAGGAGACGTATTCGCCTTCGAGAGAGAAGGATTTCTACAGATTCCTTACTAGAATCCTTGTGATTGCGGTTATTCGCGGCAGAATTGTAAGTACCAAAACCGTGTTTAACTCAGTGGCAGCAGAAGCAGGAAACGAGCTGAACCGAAAGACCCGCGAGGGCGTTTTCGGAACTGTAAATGACTTTATGTGTGAATTCAGCCCGGAGTGCCAAATCGGAGCAAAGAGCCGGCCGGCCCGTCTGATTGATATCTTTAAGGCTGAAGCCGAAACTTCCGGCGCAGGCGGTACTGTAAAAAGCGGTGAGGAGGCAGGAGGCCTCAGGTTCGTTGTGAAGGGTGAAGGCCACTCCGGAAAAACCACGGCTGTGCTTGATTTTTGCAAGCTGCTTCTTAAGGAGAATGAACGCAGTCTGGTTTTTTATGCCGATGCCAAAACTCTTGAGAGTTATCAAAGCTTTTTTGAATATATTCATCTCAGGTATCTTGAGGGGTTTCATCTGTCGAAGGAAAACGACTCTTTGGAATCCTTTGAAAACTTTATTTCCGGGGAGTGCAGCGGCGAGTCGGTAACGATAGTAATTGATGATTATGACAGGCTGCCGGCGGGATACCGTGCCGAATTCGAAGCGGAGCTCACAGGCAGAAGCCGTATTTTTGAAAGTGTAAATATCCTTTTGTGCCTGAGGGAGTTAAACTCCACTACTTTAAGGAACTTCAGTCTGTTAGAGGCAACAGGAGTAAGCAAAAAGACCGTTAACAGAGTGTTAAAAGAAAAACTGTCTTCCATAAATCCAAAGGATATTCCGGAACTGAAAAAGATTGTAAAGGCTCCCGGCCTCTTAAGCCTTCTGGCGGCTGTATCATCGTCCGGGCGTAAGACTGTGGCAGTAACACCAGCCGGGCTGATAATTGAGAACATTAATCATCTTGCCGGGGAACTTCCGTCGAAAATGGTGGTAGACGTGGACTGCCTTGGCTTTTCTCTTTGGGCCCTGCTTCCGTACATGGCTGCCAAAACGGGTTTTGCGCGGTCGGAACTGTATGCGCATCTGCCGGAGTATGTGAGGAATGTGGCGGAAATGGGCGTTTATGCAGACAGTTATCCTGTTGAGAAATTCATACATGACACCGATCCGGCAGACAGACTGTCTTACTTTAATACATTCTTCCTTCCGCTTTCGGAAGGACTGGGATTTCTTCGTGAGAGGAGACAGGAGGCGTCATCTGAGATTGCCGGTGATGGGTCTTATACCCCCGGCGTCCTGAGACTTTCTGCGAGTCCGTCTGCAGGTCACAACCGGATTTTACCGGGGGCAACAGAGTACGAGTGGTGTGACAGCCGCCTGAAGAACTTTTTTGCGGCATTTTATATTTATGCGCTTCTTGATTCTCACCATAAGGATGAGGCTTTGGAAGAAATCCGAAACATAGGAGAGACTCTGTTTCCGTACGAAAACGGAGCCTTTTATGCCGGCGGAATGGAGGAGGCGGAGAATAGGTTTGAGCAGGCCGGGTATCTTCTGGAACTCCTGGGAAATGAAATGCCTGAGGGAGACAACGCAGTAAGGTATGCATTTGCCGAATTATACGGGGCAATGGCTGTTTTCTATGACATAAAAGGTTTTGAAGAGGAGAGGCTTGATGCTTCGGTTAAGGCCTTGCCTTTGTTTGAGGAAATGAGTGAGAAAAGCGCCGATGTTATGACGCTGCACAAGATCAATAAGCTTGCCTATTACGTTATCAAATACAAACCTGCGGCAACGGAAAAAGAGACTGCCGCCATTAAGGGAAATGATGCTCTCTATTTTGAAAAGCTGGAAAGAACCTATCGTGAAAAGCTTGGTGAGGAGTACGGGAAGCATCTGCAAGATGCGAAGGGGTATCTCACCCGGGCAGATGCAAAGGCTATGGCCATAGCCGGCGGAGAACTGGAGCATGCCAGAATACACGGTAATCTGGGAGCTTTCTACCAGAAAAAGGGTAATATGGCAGCGGACAGAAAGGAAAGTTTTCATTTTTACGATCTGGCAGAGGCGGAGTACCGGGAGTCGGAAAAACTTAAGGAGGAACTTCTTAACGCCGGTTCCTATCCTGAAAATCTTATCAGAGAAGCCCTTAGAAGAAGCTATGAACAGCTGGCTACCAATTTCTATAAAAAGAGTGAAATTGATAAAGCAATCGAATACCATTACAGGGCGATAGATGAGGGTAAGAGGATAAAGTCCGGTTACACCTACGAGGCCTACAGCAGACTGGCTGGCTGCCTTATGGCGAAGTATGACAATCCCGGAAAGGGTAAGGCAAGCTTGTTTGAGTACGACGGAACGACAGACGGTTTTGGCAAAACCGTTGGGGATGCCGCCTTCACAAAAGCCCTGGAGATTCTGGAAATACTGAAAGAAGGCATTGACTCCATGAATGAAATGGGCGTTGTAAACGTAAAAGAACTGGAAGACATTTACAGAAAGTGTTACGTCCTTGTGAGCAGACTTAAAAAGTCCTTCTATTCTGTTAATCCGGGAAGCGGCGGTTACTCTGAAGGATCCGCCGGGCTTTTAAAAGAAATCTTTGAACGTTCCATGGAAATAGTTAGGGAACACGGAAAGTACAGGCTGTATGTGAGCAGGGAAATACCGGAACTTTTTACGAACTGAGATTTTGTAAACGCGAATTGTACATGAATTGGTGAGATATATGAAAAACGCACATCGTTTCCTGTGTCCTGAGTGCGGACGCAGCGCATCCGAAAGACAGGAAGAAATACTTACGCAAATTGATAACTGGGTCTCGTCGGACGCAATGGGCGAGTTGACAGAGGCATTCGGCGGGAAAAAACCTTCCGGTAATCTCAAAGAGAAGATAACTGGGTTGAATGAGTTTGCGGAAGTCTGGGACTACCGTAAAAAAGCAGCGGGAGCCGAGCGCTGGGAACTGACGGAGGATCCGGAACTTACGGAGAAAAAGGACCTGATCATGGACTGTGTAACCCGCCTGGGACTTGTAAGCATTACAGAGCCTGCGGCGTCTCCCGATTATATCGTCCCGCTGGGTGGTGCGAGAAGGTCCAATTACGCAAGGCCGCTTAAAGCACGGGAAGTAATCGACGGGTTTGGCCTCAGCGGAAAAAAAGTGGTAGGTCTTTCATCCCTGCGTCCCATAAATGATATCGAAAGACCATTCGTCGACGCATATGCCCCGGGGGCAAAGAACGAATACGAAGCTATGTGCGCAGGAATCGCAAAGTCCTTTGGACTTGTAAGAGAAGAGGCTTCGGAAGATGTTTGCAGCCATGAAAATATGAGCAGGCAGCGGTTATTTACGGAAGACTTTCATAACCATGAGAACGTAAATCTCCGGTGGGCGGTTACGGAGTTTAATGAGGCATATGCCGGAAACCGTCTGTCGGTACTTGCGGCGCCCTCATCCGACCCGGGAAGGCGGGCCAACAGCAGAGACACCTTTGAATTCCTTCTTGAAAAAATGAGTATTAAACCGGGAGACCGGCTTCTTCTGGTTACATCATGCATATACGTGCCCTTCCAGTTGTTGCGTTTTATGGACCTGGCAGTTGAGCGGGGGTTCTATGTTGACTGTATCGGCATGGAAAACAATGACAGCACAGGCACGGCTTTCAGTCATCTTGCCAACTATTGTCAGGAAACCAAAGCGGCGGTTAACGCAGCCAAGGCTCTGGTTGACAGGTGGGTGTAGCAAAAGACCGTCTTGACAAGAGGCGGTCTTCATCATATTATTTGTTAGGCAGATGCCTCACGCATCTGACTAAAAATCTCTTTGGGGCAGGTGAGAATCCTGACCGGCGGTAAAGTCCGCGAACCCGAAAGGGCCGATCCGGTGGAATTCCGGAACCGACGGTGATTAAGAGTGGCTGCACTGCGACTTGCGGCGACCTCTTAGTAGTCCGGATGAGAAAGGAGCCAAAATGAAAAAACATCTTAATCCACGTAACCTTGTCTTAATTGCGCTTTTCGGCGCCCTTGCAGCAATTCTCATGCTGTTTGAAATCCCGCTTACTTTCATAGTTCCCGAGTTTATCAAACTGGACTTTTCCGAACTTCCGGTTGTTCTCGGTGCGTTTATGATGGGCCCGGTTGAAGGCATCTTCATAGCAACCGTAAAGGTGCTTCTCAAACTGGTGATTAAGCCGACTTCATCTGCCTATATCGGTGAGCTTGCCAACTGGATCTATTCCGTGAGCTACATCATTCCGGCAGCGCTGGTTTACCATTTCAAGAAGGGCAAGAGCGGTGCGGCGGTTTCCCTTGCTGTGGGAACTGTGGTAACATCGGTTGTTGCGGTTGTTTCCAATACCTTCTTTATTTTCCCGGCCTACGTAAAACTTTACGGCATGCCTATGAATGTAATTGTCGGAATGGGAACTGCTATCAACAGTCATATCACAAGTCTCGGAACCATGATGCTTTTCTCCATCCTTCCTTTCAACCTTATAAAGTACGGTCTTGTGTCCGTCATCACATTTTTCAGCTACAAGAGGCTCAAGGGTGTGATTTTCGGTGGGAACGGATCGGTGGCAAAGGATGATGCACAGATAGTTGAAACCCAACAGATTTAAAATGATACCTTGTCAACACGGGAAGGTATGTGCTAATATATTTTAGTCGCTTGAAACCGCAGGTGATGCCTGCGGTTTTATTTTTCACAGTACGGTTTGGGCATCTCCGCCCGCCGGTTCATGTATAGTCCGGTGAGCACGATGTCTCGATTGGGGGAAATATGTCAGACAGAATTGCTACAGTTACCAGAACAACAAAAGAAACGGACATTACCGTTACCATAAATCTTGACGGCTCCGGAAAACTTGATATCGAAACAGGCGTGCCTTTCTTCGATCACATGCTTTCGGGATTTGCAAAGCACGGTCTTTTCGACCTTACACTTAAGTGCAAGGGTGACATACAGGTGGATTGCCACCATACAATTGAAGATTGCGGTATAGCGCTGGGACAGGCCATAGCCAAGGCATTGGGTGACAAATCAGCCATCAAACGCTACGGTTTCTTCATTATTCCAATGGATGAGACTCTTGTTCTTTCTGCCGTTGATTTAAGCGGAAGGCCTTATCTTGTATTTGAAGAAGAATACTCATCCGAAAGAGTCGGCGACATGGATACCGAAATGGTAAGAGAATTTTTCTACGCCGTATCTTATTCTGCAATGATGAATCTTCACATAAAGAAGTTCTCGGGTTCCAATAACCACCACATAGCCGAAGCCAGCTTTAAGGCTTTCGGACGTGCACTTTCCGATGCCGTACGCATCGAGCCCCGTCTTAACGGAGAGGTGTGGTCCACAAAGGGCAGCCTTGATAAGTAGGAATCTGCCGAAGAAAACACAAGAATACGTAAATGTGTAATTGACACAATTACGAAATGATGTTAATATTTTGTTAACAAATTATTTACAATTTCTGACGTGTCACACGTCATCTATATTTAATTAGTTTATGCTAATTAAGTTTTATACGAGAAAAAATGTGGTTTGAACAAAATATGAACACAATATGTGGACTTTTTGTACAAAAAAGGCATTTTTTAACTAAAAAAGTTGCATTCATTTGGTAAAAATGCTAAAATTTAGCCAGGTGAAGACCGATTTTTATCGCTTAAGGGGACTATAATGGCACAATTTCAAAGAAAACGTCTCGGCGACATGCTCATTGCCGAAGGCGTTGTTACAGAAGAACAGTTAGGCGAAGCTCTTGAAGCCAAAAAAGAGGACGCCAACAAGAACAAGCGTCTTGGTGAAGTTCTGGTAGAAATGAATTTCACAACTGAAGAAAAAATCTGTAAGGCTCTTGAAAGACAGCTCGGTATCGAGATGGTCAACCTTACATCTGCATTTATTCCTGAGGCAGTTGCCGACAAGGTAAACGGTACGGTTCTCAGAAAGCACATGGTATTCCCGTTCGGTATTGACGAGTTCGACATCAACGTTCTGAAACTTGCCATGGTTGACCCTATGGACATGGTCGCAGTCGACGATATCGAAATGATGACCGGCATGAATGTAGAGTCCTACATCGCAACCAACCGCGAGATCATGCTTGCCATCGATAAGACCTTCGGTAACGAAGAAGCTCAGTCTGCAGCCGACGCCTACGCAAAGGAACGCGGCGAGAAGTTGGGTCAGGAAGAGGAAACCGAGGACGACTCAGTTGCCGATTCACCTATCGTTATCCTTGTTAAAACGACTATTGAACAGGCAGCACGACTCCGTGCTTCCGATATTCATATTGAAGCACTTGAAACCCGAGTAAGAATCCGTTACCGAATCGACGGTTCGCTCTACGAACAGATCTCTTACGACATTTCGCTCATGCCGGCTATCACAGCCCGTCTCAAGATTATTTCCGGAATGGATATTTCCGAGAAGAGAAAACCTCAGGACGGCCGTATTACCCAGATCGTCGACAGAGTAGAGTACGATATCCGAGTTTCCATGCTTCCTACCGTATACGGCGAAAAGTGCGTAATGCGACTTGCTATGAAGCAGGCACTTTCCAGAGATAAGAAGGATCTTGGTTTCGATCCGGACGAAATGAAGGTATTCGAACACATCCTTCAGAACCCGAACGGCGTTATCCTTGTAACAGGACCTACCGGTTCCGGTAAGTCAACAACACTTTACACGGCGCTTTCGGAACTTAATACAGAAGATGTTAACATTATCACGGTTGAGGACCCTGTCGAAGCAAACATCGACGGTATCAACCAGGTTCATGTAAATCCGAAAGCCGGACTTACATTTGCATCGGCTCTCCGTTCCATCCTTCGTCAGGATCCGGACATTATCATGATCGGAGAGATTCGAGACGGCGAGACAGCCCAGATAGCTGTTCAGGCCGCCATCACAGGACACTTGGTAGTATCCACACTCCATACAAACTCATCTGCCGCAACAATTTCGCGACTTGAGGATATGGGCGTTGAGAGTTACCTTGTTTCCGACTCAGTCGTTGGTGTTATCGCTCAGCGACTTGTAAAGAGACTTTGCCCGAGCTGCAAGACTCCTCGCCAGGCAACCGAAGAGGAAAAGGAAATCATGAATGTTCCTACCGATCAGCCTTGCGAGATTTACGATCCTGTCGGCTGTCCTCTTTGCAACAACATCGGTTACAAAGGACGAATCGGTGTATACGAAATCATGGAACTTAACCGCGAAATGAAGGATATCATCAGCCGCCGTGGTTCCACAGAAGAACTCAAGCAGGCTGCTCTTCGCAACGGTATGAACACCCTTCGTATGGCAGCAACCAAACATGTGCTTAATGGAATTACTTCTTATCCTGAAATGGTAAGAATTTCATTCGATAAGTAGTAACAATTAAGATAAAGATAGGATTGGAGATTTACAGGTAATGAGCAGGCATCAGACATTGGATGACATTCTGTTACTCGCAGTAGACAGACACGCATCCGATATTCACTTGACAGCAGGAAAACCCGTTATCTACCGTATTGACGGTAAGCTCACGGACAAAGACGACCACATAATGGAACCGGAAGAAATTGCCGACATCGTAGTTCCACTTTATGCAGACAACCCGCGACTTGTTGAAATCATGGAAGAAACAGGCGAAATCGACTTCGCTTACTCCCTTCAGGGAAAGGGACGTTTCCGTGTTAACGTATTCAGACAGCGTGGTACAGTTGCAATGGTAATGCGACTCCTGCCTTTCAAGATTCCGGCACCGAGAGAACTCGGCCTTCCGGCATCGGTTCAGGACCTTATTACAAGAAAGAGAGGACTTGTTCTTGTAACAGGAGCTACAGGTTCCGGTAAGTCAACAACACTTGCTTCTCTTATCAATGTAATTAATAAAACATACGCACGTCACATCATCACACTTGAAGACCCTATCGAGTACATGCATGTACATGATAAGTCCATCGTTAACCAGCGAGAAATCGGTGATGATACAAAGGACTACGCAGGCGCTCTTAGAGCTGCCCTCCGTGAAGATCCGGACGTTATTCTCGTCGGAGAAATGCGTGATAACGAGACAATCCAGACAGCTATCACTGCTGCCGAAACAGGACATCTCGTTTTCTCCACACTCCATACCAACGGTGCAGCCGATACCATCAACCGAGTTATCGACGTATTCCCGCCGCATCAGCAGCAGCAGATCCGCGTTCAGCTTGCATCCGTTATCGAGTGCGTAATCTCCCAGCAGCTTCTTCCTATTCAGAATGCTCAGGGACGAGTTGCTGCTTTCGAAGTAATGCTTGGTTCACCTGCTATCAGAGCTCTTGTTCGTGAAGGTAAGGCATTCCAGATTCCTTCGACAATGCAGACAAGCAAAAAGCTTGGTATGATTACAATGGACGATTCACTTTACAACCTTTACATCGGTGGCCTCATTTCAGCAGAAGACTGCTGCAACTATGCACAGGATGTACCGGGCATGGAAAAGAGAATCAGCTACCATTCATAGGATTGTTTCTTCTGTTAAACATTCCTATCATAATAACAAAGGAGGTTTGGTAAATGGCTGGATATACATACACTGCCATCGATAAGTTCGGTAAAGAAAAACGCGGCAGTATCGAAGCTATTTCCATGGACGGTGCCGCTACAGCACTGAAAGCCGAAGGACTTGTCCCTATTAAAGTTCAGGAGGCCAGCGTTTTTAATCAGAACGTAACGGTCGGCGGTAAAAAAACAAGTAAGAAAGACCTTGCTCTTTTCTGTAACCAGTTCGGTAGTATTCTTCAGGCCGGTGTGCCTGTAGTAGATGCCATGGGCATGCTCGCAGAACAGACAGAAAACAAAGTTTTCGCCAAGGCTATCATTGAAACCAAGAATAATATTGAACGAGGCGAGTCCTTAGGATCCGCGATGGCCATGAGACGAGATATATTCCCGTCTATGCTGGTATCTATGGTAAAGGCCGGTGAAGCGTCCGGTTCTCTTGAAGTTTCTCTTCAGAGAATGGCTGTTCAGTTTGAAAAGGATGAACACCTTGCGGGAACAATTAAAAAGGCTATGACCTACCCGGCAGTCGTATTGGTAGTAATGATCGCGGTTGTGTGCGTCCTCATGATTTTCGTTATCCCATCTTTCATGAACATGTTCAACGACCTTGATATCAAAATGCCTGCGATTACCCTTGCGGTAATGGGAGTAAGCAACTTCCTAAAAAATTACTGGTACATTGTTGCAGCAATAGTTGTAATTGTTGTAATAGCATGGAAAGCCTTCTCTTCATCCATGACCGGTAAGATACTCATCGGTAAGTTCACTCTTTGGTGTCCTCTTACCAAAAACTTTGTTATAAAGACTTCATGCTCAAGACTTGCAAGAACTCTTGCTACTCTTACAGCATCCGGTCTTTCTATCGTAGACGGTCTTGAAATCGTTTCAAAAACAGTTAATAACGTAATCATCCGTATGTCCATCCTTGATGCCAAGGAAGAAGTTAAAAAGGGTATGCCTCTTTCCGAGCCTTTAAGACGTTCGGGTATCTTCCCTGCAATGATGGTACACATGGTTAAAATCGGCGAGAACACCGGTGACATGGAATCCATGCTTACCAAGATGGCTGACTACTATGATGAAGAAGTGGAAAATGCTACGGCCCAGCTTCTTGCAATGATCGAACCATTGATTACTATCGTTCTTGCAGGTATGGTTGGTATCATCGTAGGTGCCGTACTCATGCCGATGGTTGCTCTTTACGACGGTCTTGACAACCTGTAAAGGCAGCGGCATCCGGGCGGAAGCGTCCGGCGTAAAACCGATTAAACTCCGACGGGGATAGGGCTCGGCGGATTTTAATAAAAAACAAATAATCTTTTTAATTTCACAAAACAAAAGGAGAATAAC
>CACYBJ010000015.1 GCA_902772565.1 uncultured Lachnospiraceae bacterium
AAGCTTACTCTTTCCCTCAATTACTTTGATCAGTTCCGTTACATGGAACGTAATGGTCAGGCCCGCAACAAATCCCCAGGCAAGTGCGTGGGAGAATACAAGAAGCATAATCGGAAGGCTGTAGAGAACCGGCTTCTCATATCGTTTCTCATACAATACGCCAACCAGAACAACGCCCAGCAGAACCAGGCAATAGTTCCTCGCGATAGCCGAATAGATATAGAGAAATGGAATCGTAAAAAGAATGACGATTTTCAGAACGGAGTGCAGTTTCGTACGAAACAGAAAGAAAAAAGCCGCCAAAGCAACGATCAGGCTGCTGAGCGCATTCATCGTCCAGACAGGCGCACCGGTCTTCGCAAACGGCATCAGCAGAATGTGCCATAAAACCGGATGACCCTCATGTCTGCTGAAGCGAACCAGTTCCGATATGGACATATTCTTGGCCATCAGCCAGGCGTGAATCTCATCACGCCAAGGCTCATGAATGTATACCAAGTAAGCGCTCAGTCCAAGGTAAAGAACAAACGCAATAATGAGTTCTATGTGAAGCTTGGATTTTTCGGATGATTTCATTGCATCCTTTCCATAATCATATCATGAAGAGTATCTTTTATATCAATCTCCGGTTTCCAACCCAGCTCAGCTTCAATCTTGTAAGCCGATCCGACAATTTCCTTGTTGTCATCCGGTCTTACATAATCCGGGTTAACCCTTGTATTTACCTTTACGCCGACTTCTTCCGCGATGTAGTTGATGATTTCCGTTAATTGAAGTGCTCTACCCGAACAAATATTATAGATTTCCCCGGGAGTTCCTTCTGTCAGTAACAGATAATATGCTCTGACTACATCTCTGACATCAACAAAATCCCGAATAATCGTTGTATCTCCGGTTTCAATTTCGCCCTCAGACTGTCCGGCTTTTTTAATATCAAGAATCCTCTTAATAAAGCTCGGAACAACAAACCGGTCATCCTGACGTGGTCCGATGTGATTAAAGGATCTGGTCATGATGACATTCATTTTATATGCCTTGACATAAACTTTTGACATCATTTCCTGCGAGACTCTCGCCACAGCATAAGGACTCACCGGATTAATAGGCTGACTTTCTCTTAACGGCAATTCAGCTCGTGTAACATTTCCGTACTCTTCCGAGGATCCAACGGAAAGAACTCTGCAAGACGGATCAGTTTCACGAACAGCATCTATCAAATTAAGAAAGATATTACTGTTATTTGTAAAACTCTCTGAGGGATACTTCCAGCTATATGCTACACTGCTGAAGGCAGCCAAATGCAGAATATATCCCGGATTAAAATTACGAATAATGCTTTTTAGAGACTCTTTGTCCATCAAATCAACTATAGAGAAAGAAATCTTAATCTTATCCGAGTACCTGGTAAGATCAATTTTGGGAGATGTTCTGTCCAGACCCAAAATTTCACACTCAATATTGTTATCATACAGATAATCAATAAAATGTCCTGCAACAAAACCTGAAGCACCTGTAATTGCAATCTTCATCATAACCAAATCTCCATCACTTAATAATTAACGCTTCTTGCAATCCCGTTATCCTATCTAGAAGGAAAACCTATAGTTCATACTTATGCTTATCAGCGGCACTGATTTCCTTTCCAAGCTGAACTTCTATGATTTTTAAACCTTCTTCTCCTGCAATTACCGTATGTCTGCATCCTGCCGCCATTGCTATAACATCCCCCGGCTTTACGACCTGTTCCATTCCGTCCACAATTGTATGACCGGATCCTTCTATAACCGTCCATATCTCATCTCTATGATCATGGGAATGATAGTTCATCTTATGACCGGGATTAAGCGTAACCTTTACCGTCATGCTTCCTTCATCAACATCAAGGACACGATATGAGCCCCAACTTTTCTCAGCAAACATAATCTGTTGGTCAATAGCATCTACGAAGGGTTTAATGTACGAACTTTGTTCTTTATCGGATACAAGAATTCCCTCCGGCGATGCAGATATGACCATATCATGCAGACCCATACCCAGAATCGGAATTCCTAACTCATTAACTATATGAACATTAGAACAGTTCTCATTCACGCATCCCTTTCCGACAATTGGATCTTTCATGGCTTCCGTTAGCGTATTCCAAGTTCCCAAGTCTTTCCACTCTCCACTATAACGTAGAACCTCCAGGGATGTCTCCTGTTCAACCACGGCATAGTCAAAACTTATCTTTTTTAATTTTTCATATCCCGTAAATAATTCTTCATAATCAGCTGTTCCAAGTAGGGATTTACTTTTATCCAAAACATAGGATAATCGATATGCAAATACTCCGCCGTTCCAAAGAGCGCCTGCATCAATATACTTCTGCGCGGTAGCTGCATCCGGCTTTTCAGTAAACGTCCACGATTGCGTATCACCCTCTTTAGCCGGTTTAATATAACCGTATTTCTCAGAAGGATAAGTAGGCTGAATGCCCATAAGTATGAGATTTTTCTCCCCTTTTTCCGCAAGCTTATATAAATTATTTACGCACTCGAAATACGGCAAATCAACATATGGATCCACAGGGCAGACAACAACCGCCTCATCTTCCTTAACACCCTGTACATCATGAAGATAAGCCGTTGCCAATGCAATTGCCGCAAAAGTATCTCTGCGACAAGGCTCAACACTAATGCCCACATCCATACCAAGCTGATTGTGGATGGCAGAAACTTGAGACTTCGAGGTGGCAATCGTCACGGTCGCTTCAGGATCTACGGTTTTAATCTGCTTGTAGATTCGCTGAACCATAGACTCATATTCTCCGTCCTCTTTCTTGAAAATCTTTATAAACTGTTTAGAGCGGATATCATTGGAAAGTGGCCAAAGACGCTTTCCACTTCCACCGGACAAAAGTATGATATTCATATTCTGCTATTATCTCCTATTTTTTATTTGTTCCTCAGCACGTTCTACAGCGACCTTTTCCATATCATGTTCAACCATTAATTTTACCAATTCTTCAAAGCTGGTCTTTGTCGGATTCCAGCCAAGTTCTCTCTTTGCCTTACTGGGATCACCCCACAAGTTGACCACATCCGTTGGACGATAGAAGTCCGGGGAAACCTCAACAACAACCTTTCCCGTACTCTTATCAATTCCCTTCTCATCCATGCCTTCCCCTTGCCATTCCAATTCAATGCCGGCATGATGAAATGCAAGCGTCGCGAATTCACGAACGCTGTGCTGAACACCGGTAGCAATTACGAAATCATCGGGCTTTTCATTCTGAAGAATCAACCACATACACTCTACATAATCCTTTGCATAGCCCCAATCACGAAGAGAACTGAGATTTCCAAGATACAGTTTGTCCTGCACACCTTGAGCTATGCGAGCTGCTGCCAATGTAATTTTTCTGGTTACAAAGGTTTCTCCACGCCTCTCCGATTCATGGTTAAACAAAATGCCCGAACAGCAGAACATATTATATGCTTCACGATATTCCTTGGTAATCCAGAAACCATACTGCTTTGCAACGGCATAAGGAGAATAGGGATGGAATGGGGTTGTTTCAGACTGAGGAACCTCTTCTACTTTACCATAGAGTTCGGAAGTGGATGCCTGATAAATACGACAGGTATCGGCCAATCCCGCAATACGAACAGCTTCCAAAATACGAAGCACACCGGTAGCATCTACGTCAGCCGTAAACTCCGGCACATCAAAGCTAACCTGAACGTGGCTCTGTGCGGCAAGGTTGTATATTTCATCCGGGCGAACAGTACTGATGACCTTCAATAGGCTCATACTGTCTGCAAGATCCCCATAATGAAGATGAAATCTTTCATTTCCTTCCAAATGGGCAATTCGTTCCCTGAAATCAACCGAAGAACGACGAATAATTCCATGAACATCATACCCTTTCTCAATCAGGAATTCAGACAAATAAGAACCATCCTGCCCCGTTACGCCTGTAATTAATGCTTTTTTCATGTTTTTTCCTCCAAACTCAGCTTAGTGCCGTTTTATATTTTAATAGTTCAGTTAACACTTGAATGACCTATTTGTACACAATAGTTTCCTTTTTCTGGCAAGCAGTTTTCTGCGACGAAAGACAAACTTTCTTTTATAATCCATGACCGGCTCAGATCTGGGCAACATCATCATAACAAAATACAGATAATAAAACGAGTAATTGGAATACGACTCAAAAAGCATCATAACCCAATATGCAGCCATAAAGGCCAGCCAGGTCTTTATATGATTATCCTTTCTTCCTTTAATCGTTGCAAAAGTATGTATTATGCAGTTAAGATAAAGCAATAATCCTATTACACCCGACCTCACCAACACATCCAATACTTCATTATGTGCATATGCAAGGTTCTGGCTTCGGATGTGGAACATTTTTATGTTATTGCGATCATTGTCACCTGTTCCCAATATCGGATTATCTTTAATATAGGCAAAGGCTCTGTCCCAAAGAACCGTTCTTTCTGTCAATGTGGAATCCTTGTGAAAAACACTCATTATCAAACCACTGTAATTCTCTTGCATACGCAGAATAACAATTAGAACAAAGACAAGTGTAATTCCAATCAGAACCGTCTTCCAATTAAACAAAAATTTTCTTACACCCGGAAAATGGATTAAAAGAAGCAAGAACACCAATAATGCCAATCCCGCAACAGTTACACCCGATTTGCAGATAGCCGCGCTTGCAAATACCGAAATCCAGGTAATAACCGTCAATGAATACTTTCTTGTTAAATATGCGTATTCAAAAGATAATAATAGCGCCGGCATAAGCACAACCGCATGTCCATTATCGTAACCAAGTAAATAATTCTCCCAATTCCCATCATTATACATACCATGCGGAAAAGCAAGAATTGTCAGGAAATTCAGAATAACAAGTGCAGAAAGTATATAAGTCAATCTGCTTACAGTCAGTTTATAATTACGTTTTAAGGCTATTGCAATAAAGCAGATTGCCGCCAGTTGTCTTAAATGTCGGAAAGATCCTCCTCCTGTAATGGTTCCGGAAATAGCAAGAGTAACTATAACAGTAGCTGCAATCTTATATCCGTAATACAGGATAACATCGCCAACCTCAAAGTCCTTTCTCGCTCCGACGATAGCAAGAACACATAATAAGAATACAGGGACACCTATATATTTGTCCCATAGGCTCAGAACATTTAGTATACTCGATGGCGCCATCTGATAAAAACAAGGCGGAATTATAAAGCTTATTATTATCAAATAGAAAGCAACCGGGTTTTGCGTTATATCCTTTGAAGTAACTTGCATTATTTCATCACATCCGTTCAAGTATCTCTAATAGTTTTCTTGCGCTTTTCTCCCAACTATACTCGTTAAGGATTAACTCATTGCTTTCCTTCGGTCTTGACATTATTTCATCCAAATCCACATGTTCATAGTCGTCCGGATTGATATACCATACAGAATTCTTATAAACCTCCGGCAATGATGCTCTGTCAGAAACAATGCAATTTGCCCCTACACTCATCGCCTCCATCGGAGGAATACCAAATCCCTCATAAAGTGATGGTTGAATAAACGCCTTACAATGTCTCATTAGAGCTTTTACCTCGCCATCAGAAAGATACCCGGCAAAGATCATATTTGGTGATTTTTCACCTTCGAAATCAAGGCTTACATGCCTTGTATTCGATCCGGAAATCACAAACTTGTACTGCGGATTCTTCTTTGCTGCAAAAGAAATCCATTTTATATTTTTATGGGGCAGTCTGCTACCCAGAGAAAAGAAAAAATCGGAACCTTCAAGATTCAGTTTGCTTATGATTCCCTCATCTTCTACCACTCTGTTGAAATGTTGCCAACCACAGGGAATTACATTGATTTTTTCTTCTGGAACCTTATAAATATTAATAATGTCTTCTTTTGCGTCATGGCTATCTGTCAAAACCAGTTTGGCTTTTTTTACCGCTATCTTCTGATGTTTTATTATCTTCGCCCTTTGTCTTTTCGATTTGAGTGTCGTATAGTGTTCCGGAAACAATTCAGGAATACAATCATATATCGTCACTACATCACAACCATATAGCGGGAATTGCAACAACATATCAACAGAGAGCGCATCATTTTTTTTGATGTAATTTCTGGAAAAAACATTCTTATATAGATATCTTTCAATTCGTGATCCAAAGCCACCCAAATTATGTAGCCTCATTCCAACTTTTACTACCTTGATGTTTCTAAAATTATAGATATCTTCCTCACAAGCAGGAATCATCAAGTCTATTTGGCCGGGTTCTATTATCTCGTCAAGACACTTTAGCAATTCCTTTGTATTTCTATGAATTCCAAATAGTTCCTTTTTCCCCATTCCCCATTCAACAATTACAATTTTCTTCATTATACAATACTATCCTTTTCCGAGTAGTCCCTCCATAATAGACATAATCTCTTCTGCGTTTTTTCTCCAAGAGAACCTCTGAGTCTGTGCTTTCATTTTCTTTTGCAGTTCTTTCAGCTCGTCCGCGGAAAGAGCCAAAACCGTCTCCATCATGGATGCAAGTTCTTTATAATCCAAGACGTTTTGGATATAAAAAGCGGCGTCGCCACCAACTTCAGGAAGTGAAGAATTATTAGCCGTAATCACGGGAACACCTTGCTGCATGGCCTCCAAAACCGGAATACCAAAACCTTCATACAAGGAGGGATACAAAAAGGCTCGCGCGTTATGAATTAAATATTCCTTTTCCTCATCATTGATGTAGCCAAAGACTTTTATCCTGTCTTTAACTACAGACTGTTCAATCATCTCATAAATATTCTCACATCTCCAGCCTCTTTTCCCGCAAAGAATAAGATCCGTTGATTCGCCTCCCCCCCTAGCGTATTCTTCAAAAGCTCTGATGATTGTTGGTATGTTCTTTCTCGGTTCAAATGTTCCAACAAACAAACAGTACGGCCTCGTTATCGTATCCTTTACATTGTTTCCTTCTTTAACTACCAGATCTCTGGCTCGGATAGCCTGAGGTCCACCGCAGTAGCTCACTACTATTTTTTCATTTTTAATCCCCCAAGTATCAATGATATCCTTCTTAGTTGCTTCGGAAATTGCAACGATTTTATCTGCTTTTTTACAGTTTGATTTGCCAAATAGTTTTATTCCGATTTCCGTTTTCCTTTGACCTATTCCCTTAAAATGGAGTAATGACAAATCATATATAGTCAAAATCATTTTGACATTCTTCACCTTGGGTGGCAGTGTATAGCTTGTTCCCCAATACACATCCAATCGTAGTTCTTTTATGATTTTCGGGAGCACCAATCGAGACCATACCGCACCCTTATTAATTTTCGCTTTCCTGATCACGACATGCCAATTGGCGGGCAATTTCGATTCATCAATTACCAATGGATTAAATCCGATTAGAAAGTATTCATGCTGAGGGTAATCATCCATCCAAGAGGAGATAATATTATATACACTTCTAGCGATTCCTCCGAAGGATGCGCTACTGAATATTCTTGCTTCGATTCCAATTCTCATTTTTCTAACGTCCCCTGTTTTATCTCGACAGTTATTATTACCTTCCCCATTTACTACTTTTTTGAATGCATATTCCGTCTGTATGGGTTAATCAAAGTTTACATACGCTCGAGAATCTCTTTCAATTTTCTCGCACTCTTTTCCCAACTGTACTCATTCAAAATAAATTCATTACTTTCCTTCTGTCTCGACATAATCTCATCAAGATCAATGTTCTCATAATCCTCCGGATTAATGTACCAAACCGATTTTTTGTAAACCTCCGGAAGAGACGCGCGGTCTGAAACAATACAATCCGCTCCTACACTCATAGCCTCCATCGGCGGTATCCCAAATCCTTCGTACAGTGAAGGCTGAAGGAATGCTTTACAATGTCTCATAAGAGCTTTTACTTCAGCATCCGAAAGGTAACCCGCAAAGATCATGTTCGGAAGTTTATCGCCCTCAAATTCAAAACTTGTATTGCTATTTTCTGAACCTGAGATAACAAACTTATACTTCGGATTCTTTTTTGCCGCATAAGATACCCACTTTATATTCTTATGTCTCAGCCTATTTCCTAGGGAAAAAAAGTATTCCCCCTTCGTGAGTTTCAAATTATCTATAATCCTTTCGTCTTCCTTAACACGGTTAAAATGCTGCCATCCGCAAGGGATAACCTCGATTTTTCTATCGTCTACACCATAAAATTTCATGATGTCTTCTTTCGCGTCCTGACTATCGGTCAATATCAGCTTTGATTTCTTAATTGCCATCCTCTGATGCCTAAGAAGTTTTTTTCTGTTTCTTCGTTTCTTCCTTGTGTTATAAATCTCGGGAAACATCTCAGGTATACAGTCATATATCGTGATTATGTCACACCCAAAAATGGGGAATTGCAATAAAAAGTCCATGGAAATGGCATCATTTTTCTTAATGTATGAACGTGAATAAAAGTTTTTATATGCGTATTTCGCAATTCTTTCCCCTATCTTACCAAGGCCATTCAGGCATATGCCTACTTTTTGTACTTTTATATTATCAAAGGAATAATCAGTGTCCTCATAAGCCGGAACAAGCAAATCAACCTTTCCCGGCTCAACAATTTTGTCAAGACAATAGAGTATCTCCTTGGTGTTACGCTGAATTCCCGATGGTTCTTTCGTATTAAGCCCCTGCTCAACAATTACAACGTTCTTCATTATCCATACTCTCCTATGTTTTCCATATTCAAGCTTTAGTGAAATGTAGCTTGTTTTTCAGATAAGTAAGCAATTCGCGAACATTCCTCTCCCTAAAGACTATCAGGCAGAGTGCATATGTGATGACACCTATAAGAACATCACACACTGTTGCAACAATCCCCTGGTATCGGAATATGTTATGTACTATCAACATCATTAAGATCATGACCGCTGTACCGGCTATATATTTCCATATTCCCTTGAAAATATTAAATCGATACTCACTTTTGAGTAGCAAAAACATTTGTATAATGCAGGAAACCGCTTCAGCAACAATTGACGCAATCATAGCACCGATTGAAGCCCACCTTGGTATCATCAGTACATTCAGTAATACGTTGATAACCGCAGCAATTATATAGGCTATCGTCATTTTATTCTGCAAACCGGTAGGACCCAAAAATTGTATTCCTGCGAAGTTTCCCACGCACATAAAGAGAATAATCGGGCAAGACAACTTCATTAAGATGGCGACCTTTTGAAAATCTTCACCGAAAAACCACGTAACAAAATTATCCGAGACCAGCATCAATCCCGCACAGATTGGTATCGTCAACATCAAGATAATTGAAAAAGTTTGCGAATAATGCTCAACTATTTTCTCTTTTTTATCTTTCACATAAAGACTTGAGATTCTTGACATCATCACCGTATTCAACGCAATAATCGCCGTCACAATGATCTGAGTCATCTTTCTTGCCTGTTCATAATAGCCATTTTCAACCGTTGTTTCCATATAGGAACCCAGCATTATTTTGTCCAAATATGAGTACGTCTGGACAGCGATTATAGGCAAGAAGAATTCAATTGATCCCCTGAGATGACGGATTGGATGTAAATCCGCGAAAGCAATTCTATCTATATACTTTCTGATTACGAAGCAATAAATAATGTTACAAATAAAGGGCGATATAGCATGGAGGGCTATATAAATGCCTATATCGCTTTCCGTCCTCACAAATACAAATGTGCATATAATGGTAATAAATCTAATTACCGCGTTACGTACAACAATTATTCTGAAATTCTCTATGCCCTGAAAATAGAATGCCATATCAAACATTACGCTAAAAACCGTTAATGCTTGTGGCAATAAATATATGGTATACTTCGGTTTGAATAGAGAAAATATAACAAATATGGATGTTATGACTAATGTAAGTACTGCCCTAAACAGAACAATTTCAAAGAAAATAATACTTTGTTTATGCCTATCTCCTTGATTATAAGCAATTTCCCTCTGTCCATATGCAGAAAATCCAAGTGCAGCAAATAAAGAGAATACCGTTGCTATGGTATTTGTATAACTGTATAATCCAACTCCATCTGTATGTAAAACTCTGGAAATATAAGGCGCCGTAATCAACGGCGTTATTATGACAAGGATTTGATATGCTATATTATATAGATAATTTTTAGCTATTTTCCGATCCATATAAACCTCATCGTCAACTATACTTATCGCTCAAATTCGCATTTATCCGGAAATCTTTTCTCAAATGCCGCATTCACTCTGTCTACGATATACTCAAAGTCATCATCATCAACTACGTTGTCATTAATACAAACCATAGTGGGCTTCCCACGCTCAATACAACGTACAGCGCCTTCTTCTTCACCCTTTTCTGAAATATCGTACATTTTCGAAAAGCTGCGTTTTCTGACAGAGAACGTCCCTTTTGCCATTTGCCAATATCGCATCGCATGATGATTCAGGCAAAAATCTCCACGAAACCTCAACTTACATGATGCCGCAAGTTCGTCCGGTTCTGCCTTCCATACCTCTTCATATGTGCTTTTTAAATAGGAATAAGCTATATGCATCTCATTGAATCCCGGCAAAGCGGTAAACGGCATGCAACATACCGTTTTAATAATTTCTCTGCCGTTTCTCAGGTCAAAATACTTCTTTCGGTTTTTCTTTATTACTTCATTCTTTTTGAAGTGCTTTGCCACTATACTAAAATTCGAAACATCAATCCCATAGGTTCCCTTTCCATCCTCAGAATAGTGAGGAAGTATCGGACTAACAGCAGCTGTAATACATGGCAATCCGTTCTTAAAGAAGTCTGTTTCTTTTGTTTCACCAAGAATGAACATGTCATCATTAAAATAGACAAACTGTTCGGACAGATTCGGTATCTTGTGGAACAACAACTCTATAGCACAGTTGTTAAAAGTTGGAAGTATACTTTTATCTTCAAACAAATCATCCTGATTAACAATTGTAATCTTTGGGTGATCACTATTTAACCATGATGGACTTTGTCCCGGCGTGATAATATAGATATGGTTTACCCACGAAGCATACTTGGCAACGCCTCTGAAAAAATAAGGAAGGTTATTCCAATCTCTGAAGCGCCTTTTTCTCGCATCGATATTCGACGTATCTATACGTCCAAGTGCTTCATTCTTTTTTCTTAACCACTCAGGGTCGCTACCGTCAACCCACGTCAGCACAAAATCAATAGGCTGTGACATATTGTATGCCTCCATATCTAATCTCTGTGAATCAAATCCAAATATTGCTTCGCAATTCTTTTAATCTCGTAAACGTCAAAATCAATCGCATCATCAAGACTACATTCTTTTATTCTATCCACCCATTCATTTACATCATACGGATCATTCACATAATCCGCTTTTCCCAAGGTCACTTCTTCAATACTGGTTTTTCTGGTTGTCACCACCGGTGTTCCAAACATCATCGCCTCAATCGGCGGCATTCCAAAACCTTCAAACACGCTCGGGAACAGAAATGCTTTGCAATGCTTATATAAGGCATTTCTCTCATTATTCTCAATAAAAGGTGTCAATTGAATATTATCTTCCAATCCGAATTCTTTTATCTTTTCCGTCAAAGGTTCCCTGGACTTTCCACCTACACCAGAAACGATCAACTGTTTGGGCAAGTCAATATTCTCGTCCTTTATCCTCTTCATAACGTCAAGAAGTGTAGTAATATTCTTATGCGGCAACAGAGAAGAAACGGTAAAGAAAAACTCTCCTCTTTCTATTCCATACTTTTCTTCTATTTCCTCAACATCCATCACATCATTCAAATCAACGGTAATCGGATCATAGATAGTCACAATCTTATTTGGATTTGTTTTATAATGCTTAAGAATATCCTCCCTTACATACTCGGAGATTGCAACAACTGTTTTTGAAGAACGAACCGCATTTCGCCAGCTAAACTTCATCCAGGCAACCTTTCCCTTGGAAAAATACTCCGGATAATGAATAGCCTGCAGATCATGTATGATTGTCGTAAAATCTATCCCATGAGTTCCCATTACCGGTTTGCAGTAATAAGGTTCAAAGCATTTGTTAAGACCAAGTGATTTGATTTTTCTTCCCAAATGAAGATTCTGCCAAATGATACGTTTCCCCACGTTAGCAGACACAATATCACAGATTTCAAGATGAAAGCGCGGATCCTTTGCATAGATCCGGAAAGACTCCTCGTTATCTTTGGATACCAGAAGCCAAAACTCAAAATCATCTTCAAGAAGCGAAAAACCGTCCAAAAGATTTCGAATTACCGATTCAATTCCTCCAACCTGTTTTGGTCTTACCCATAACAGATCAATTGCACACTTTAGTTGACTCATTCAATAATCCTTAACAATTACTTATTGATTCAATGTATTTTCCGATACTAATATCCTTGGTTAAATGATTCATCAGATACTCGTGTCCACGTTGTCCCATTTCCGAGAGTTCGTGGCTCTCCGCATGTTCAATAAACCATGCTATATTTTTTTCAACATCATCGTAATCTCCCGGTTCAGACACTCTTCCGCATCTCGTCTCGGCAATCAGCATTTCTA
Organism: uncultured Lachnospiraceae bacterium; assembly: GCA_902772565.1. Classification (GTDB taxonomy): domain Bacteria; phylum Bacillota; class Clostridia; order Lachnospirales; family Lachnospiraceae; genus UBA3775. The sequence goes on from CACYBJ010000015.1 coordinate 12,588, forward strand.
TCTCCGATCCGGCCTCCAAGACTCCCAATACCGGCTTGGCAACACCGGCAATCCCGTAGAACTTACTGGGACAGCTTACTCCTTTAATGCCCTTCGCATTTACGCACCAATGAACATCTGCTGCATTTAGACTGTATATCAGCTCTTCTTTATCCTGATACGGAATAAAATAAACATTCTCCAGTTTATTCTCATTCTTAAACTCAATAAGCTTGTCTAATACACTTCCGGCTCCTACAAAGGCAAATACAACATCTCTTCCATCCTTTGTCTTAACCTTATTGAATTTAGCAATAATCTTAATCAGGTTTTCCAGATCATAATATAAGCCTATATTCCCGCTATACATTATGATGAACTTTCCTTCCAGGTCATATTGCTTCTTAAACTCAATAACACCTGAATTATCACTCGAAAGCGGGTATATTTCTTTTTCATCTATCCAGTTATTGATTAATGCATATCGGGGAACCTGTTCTTTGGCAAAACGATTTTTAAGCGTTTCCACAAGATCTCTTCCAACCGTAATAATAAGGTCACTCTTTCGGCAAGTATGCTTATCATAGGCCATCATTATTTTTGTAATGAATGGTATTCTGACATATCCCACAGCCATTGTCTGTTCCGGATTAAAATCCTGAATACAATAAATAAATTTAGGATGTTTTCCCTCTTCCGTTCTTAGTTTTTTCTTCCCGTATACGCCTAACATTCCGCCCAGAATCGGAGGCTGAGATATAGTAAATACATAGTCCTGCTCTCCTACCATTTTCGTCGCTTTTTTAGCCCCTTTAAAATAGGCAAGGAGATTTTTAACTCTGCTGACCTTGCTGCTTTTACTGAACTCCGGCACACGAATTCGGATAACCTTTACATCGTTTATCTCTTCTTTATAAATCCATTTATCTTTATACTTTTCGTCGATTTTACCCGTATAAGAAGGGACCGTACAGATAACCGTCACATCAAATTCTTCCTTCATCCCTTCTGCCTGGTCTTGAAGAATCTGGCCTGTTGATGCCACATCAGGAGTATAATAGTGGGCATATATCAATAATTTCTTTCTACTCACTTGTGACTCCTTCCCTACTGTTATCAGCAAAGCCCATATCTTTGTTAATGCTTACAAGCATCGATACATTCAATAACAATCCTACAAACGTAAGCGGATAAGTAATTGTCGAGCGTTCTCCCAACCACATCCCCATCATCATTGTAATAATAACCATAGAAATAAACAGATGTGTCTTTTTCTGTTTTACAGCGTTAAAGACAATCATAATCCAGGATATAATGGCATACAACAGATATACTGCACCCGCCAGGAAACCGTATTCGTAAAGGCTTTGAATATATTGATTATGTGCATTATATGCAAAATAAGCGCCATATTGTATTCCCGCAGTTTGGCCTGTCTTCCAGTTGGTGTTCTCTAAGAATACCAGCCCGATTCCTACTCTGTTTGAAGACACAGCATTAAAAAATCTCCAAACTGATTTTTCCGGAAAAATATTTCTTCCGTCATATCCGGCAAAACCTCCATTGTGCACATTATTCAATTCCTGCAAGGTGTGTTTCAATCCTGCCGAGGCAAATCCCAATGGAGATTTTTGGATCAACTGTGTTACTTTCTCCGGATTATATTCCGGAGAAATAACATATTTTCCAAAGGCAGTCACACCCACAATCGCCAATATCAAAAGAGTTGCCGCTATACTCAAGCGAATCAACACACCCTTCTTTGTAGCTTTTCTCCATCCGAAAACAGACAGAATAACCAAAAGTAGTCCAAGCGCAACCATATAATTTCTTGTACCGTTCAGTACCGCCATAAAGATGCATGTGGCAAGCCAAATCCAGGATACAATTAACGGGACAATTTTCTTCTTAATATCCTTGCATCTGTAGATGGATCCGATTGCCATAGCAGTGCTAAGTCCAAGATACTGACCGAAAGCTCCGATATTTAAGAAGCACCCATACCATCTTCCATGCTGGTGCGGATTTTTTTCCATAAATGCCTCTTCAGAAACCCCGAAGAAAGGATTTGTCACAAAGGACGCAATCACGATATAGACAAAGCTGATAAACCCGGCAATCAGCAATCCATCAATCATCTCTTTCCAATCCTTTTCATCAATAGGAATAAAACAGATAATCAAAAGATAGAAGAACGCACTCAAGCCCGGCGAGTTAGAGAACAGTGTAATTAATGTAATTGCTACCATGTATATCAGGAAGACCGGCCATCGGATGCTTCTAAACAACCGCACTCTTTTGGTTGCCGCCATATCGGCAATCACAAGCAGGGCAAGCCATAATGTCACGTCACTGATAATACTGCTCGGCAACAAGTCCGTTGAAAGCCTGTATGCATATGACCTAAAAAAAGCAATCGGGAAGAATGCCACTGTCACGATCAGGGAATGCAGGTTGAATAGTTCAATTTTCTGCATCGCCATTATGATTACAAGAAGAAACAGATATGCAATACAGCTTTGTATAGATTTTTCCGTTTCCGATTTGAAGTTGTCATATCTGGAAAGGAAGATCAATACGCCGGTAAAACAGATTGCGTAGATCGGCATCCTTGTCCATTTGGGAGAACGAAGTGCTCCTCTGATTTTTTCCATCAAAACTTTTCCTTTTCCTGATTGAGGATTCGCTTTATAAGCTACTAGGGCAGCCTTTTTTGTATCTATTTCATGAAAACAAATCCAAGAACCGATACCTTGCTTTGTTCTGCAAGGTTAATTTCCTTTATTACATCATCCGTATTGGAATCTCCGGCTTTTTCTACAAAAATAGCGGCATCACATTCGGAGAATTTACTCAAAGAATCCATATCTTTTACAATGCAGGCACCCGATTCTGTATTGCAGAATTCTTTTAATGCTTCCTTTATGTCTGCAATTGTCTGTTCATTTTTATCAGTTACTCCGGTAATATATATATTCTCGAAGCCGTTTTTCTTAATGGCAATTCTTGCATTCGTGGATATTTCTTTAATACAACTATCATAGGCTGAACCTTCAGCATTTGCCGGCACAAGGCCTATAATTGTCTGTCCCATATCCTCCGACAGATTTTCCTCCACGCGGATAACCGGTTTTAACACATATCTAATCGCAATAATCAGTGCCGCGAGCAGAATCCCGCCAAAAAAACCGGCAATAATCAGTTTCTTATGAACATAAGAAACCCTTCGGGTTACCATACTTCCGGAAACCATCTCTTGAGAATTACTTTCAACATCTTCCTTTTCAAGTCCTGAATTCTCAATCTCATTTGTACTACTCAGTTTTGAGTATTCCAAAACCAGTGAGAACAGTTTCTTTTGGTTTGCCGGTATGGTATTTTCGATGCTTAAATAGTTAGCACGGGCAGCATACATATTGTCGTGTACACCTACTTTTCTTTGGTAGATATCGTCATTATAGGCATAATAGAAATCGTCCGAAACAAGGTTGATTGTATAAGAAGGAAAACCGGACGAAATCTGTTTTTCTGCAGCATCAACAGCCTTTTTGCAGATTTTTTGCATCAGTTCACACTGTTCTTCGTCTATTCCGGTAATTATAATAGAAAGCGTATCCGATTCCGCTGTAATAACAATCAATTCGCGAATATATTCTTCCTTTGTTCCAAACTGATTGCATAGAAAATCATAGTCAATTTCACTTAATACAGTGTCCCTGAATGCAAGTGCAATATTTTCTCCGTTTTTCTCGTATCCTTCACCTTCTATGGAATCATTCGTATTTACATCGATATAATATAATAAACTTTCAGTTGGAGCATGTTGATAATCCACCTTCACATAAATGGAGTTTGTCAGATATTCTTCTGCGGAGCGGAATAATTCCCGATAATCATTATATAATTCAACACTGGAGTATACATCCGCAATTTCGTCATCAGATAAAGGCTTTTTAGCCGTCTCGATAGATTGAAGTACAGATTCATCTCCTTTTTCCACATCAATAATCACCTTTTTGGCAGCTGCACGATAATCTTTGAAAATGCCAAAGCAATTTCCAAGAATCGCGCAAACAATCGCGGAAACAATAAGCCACTTCCATTTAATAAGAATCTCCCTCATAACATCTTTGAAACTAACAGAGATCTCTATATCCTTCATTATCTATAGTCCTTTCCTGTTCTATCTTGCTCCCGAACCTTTTAGTACAACCGCAATCGTCTTGCAAATAATCTTGATATCCAATCCCAATGACCAGTTTGCGATATATTTGATGTCCAGTTTCACCACTTCCTCGAAATCGGTAATTTCGCTTCGTCCGCTCACCTGCCACATTCCGGTTATTCCGGGTTTCGCAGCCATACGTGCTCTGTGGTGTAACTGATATCTTTCCCACTCATCCACTGTCGGCGGTCTGGTGCCAACCAAAGACATCTGGCCAATCAGAACATTGAAAAACTGCGGGAACTCATCGATACTTGTATTTCTTAAGAACTGCCCTATACCGGTCTTGTGCTTTCCGTTCGGCAGGATCTTATTGCCGATTATTCTCGGGTCGAAGTCCATCTTGAACATCATTCCATCCTGAATATTGTTCTGATCCATTAAATCTTTTTTCCGATCTTCCGCGTCCTTATACATGGTACGGAACTTCACCATGCGGAACTT
>CACYBJ010000016.1 GCA_902772565.1 uncultured Lachnospiraceae bacterium
AGCCTCGGGGATAGTCATAAAGTAACGGATGATGTCAGGGTGGGTAACCGTTACCGGGCCGCCCTTTTCAATCTGTTTCTTGAAGATTGGAATTACGGAGCCGTTACTTCCCAGCACGTTTCCGAAACGAACCGCAACAAATTCCGTTTTAATATTTCTGAAAACATTGCCGGTGCCGTCGGCATCTGCATTTTCAATGCCTTCATGGGTGAAGAGCTGCGGGATGTCCTGGGCTCTGCCGGCTTTGATCTTTTCGTCGAAACTCTGGATGACCATTTCACACAGACGCTTGGATGCGCCCATGATGTTTGTGGGGTTAACTGCTTTGTCCGTGGAAATAAGCACGAACCTGGAGCAGCCGTGTACCATGGCGGCATATGCCGTCTTGTAGGTACCGATAACATTGTTCTTAATGGCTTCGCAGGGGCTGTCCTCCATGAGAGGCACATGCTTGTGAGCTGCCGCATGATAAACAATGTCAGGTCTGTATTCTTCGAAAACGTCGAAGATCTTACGGGAGTCACGTACCGAACCGATGAGGGTTACCAGATTAAGGTTCGGATACTTCTCCTTGAGTTCAAGCTGAATTGAGTAGGTGCTGTTCTCGTAAATATCGAAGATAATAAGGCACTTCGGTGAATGTCTTGCTATCTGACGGCAAAGCTCGCTTCCGATGGAACCGCCGCCGCCGGTAACCATAACGGTTTTGCCGGAAATAAACTTAAACACGCCTTCCATATCTGCCTTGATAGGCTCGCGTCCCAGAAGGTCCTCCACCTTAACTTCCTTAAGGTTGCTGGCTGTGAGTTCGCCGAGAACCAGCTGATACATGCCCGGAAGCTGCTTAAGTTCGCAGTCCGTCTCGCTGCAGATATTAAGAATATCTCTCTTGTCTGCGGCAGATGCCGACGGAATGGCAAGATAGATTTTTTCCACGTGGTATTTCTTTACGTTGGCCAGGATGTCATCACGGCCGCCCACTACCGGCACGCCTTCGATGTAACGTCCCCACTTGTTGGAGCTGTCGTCGATGATACATACAACACGCTCGGGAGTTTCCTTGGCTGTGTTAAGGTCACGGAGGATCATCTGTCCGGCCTGACCTGCACCGATAAGCATGACTCTGTCGCAGGTGTCATTTTCTCTTGTAGCCTTGCTGGCCTCAAGAAGCACGAATCTGTAGGAGAATCGTACCGCTGCGGCGAATATCAGCTGCATAATGGCACCGCCAAGGTAGTAGGAAATAGGCATACGGTTAAACCTGGATCCGGATACGGATGAAATAACCAGAGTGATACCTACCATGTGTACTGCCGAAGTGATACCTACGGAAACAATGGTTCTGAGAAGTTCGTTGTAACTTGCAAATCTCCAGATGGATCTGTACAGACGCATAAACCAGTATACAACTACGGCAAATACCGCATATGGGATTATGAATCTGTAAAACGCTTCCAGGTACTCCCTGTCAATGGTGGAGTATCTGCAGTCGAATCTGATAAAAAGGGCTGCAAAATAGGCAAGCGCAATGGTAAAAAGATCATAGATGATCATTACGGCAGCTATTTCCTGCCAATGCTCGATCTTTTTCTTCTTTTTCTGTTTGGCTGTGAAATTTTCCAACTCGTTATTATTCATAGTTCAGTTTTTTCTTACTCCTGTCTCAGTACAACACATCCGAGGATATTGGTGTTGTTTTCAGCGAGGATGTTCAGTGCATCGGAATAATCCGAAATCGGCGTGGCGTCGCACACCGGAAGAACCGCAGCATTCTTCACACCCTTAACGGCTGCAAGTGCTTCAGGCAGATTATCCATGTTCATTACGTTAAGTTTGATATTTACACCCTTTTCGGATGCGTACTTTACAAGTTCCTTAAGGCTGTCCTGCTTAAGGCTCTCTTCGTCAAATGCAAAGAAGGTTGCCTCTTTTTCGCCCTTAAGAAGGAAGTCGGTTCTTGAAACAATGTTCATAATCTGAGAGGACTTGTTAAGTTCCTTTCTAAACATTGCCCTGTAAACAAGACCGTCCCTTGTAAGGAATGAATGCCAGGGCTTACCGAAATCAACCGGAAGAGATCCGAGATTATCGGTATCGTTTCCGTTTCTGTCGGTTACCTCACCGTTTATACAAGGACTGAATATAAGCTTAAAGACAAGGCAGATGCCGTAAATAAACACGCCTGCCACAAAGCCCAGAATGGCCATCTTCTTGCTTACGCCGGGACTCGGCACCTTATAATTGCTCATAAGAACTTCGTCGCCGATCATGTAGCCGTACAGGAAAGTCTGATTATCGTTAAATCCTGTGGTTATGGACGAAAGATTGGTTTTGAAATTTCTTATGGTTGTAAGCTTGGTGGTCTGGAGCGTCCACATGGCGGTATCCACCGTACGGGCGCTGTCCTCCATTGACTTTTCAATCTTATAGGAGGGAAGAAGACTGCTTGTATCAAACCCATCATATTCCATAACAAGTTTGTCTGCTGCCTCGGTCCACTCTTTAACATCAACCGTTTCCGGACAGGAAAGCCTTACGTTAAGAATGGCTGTCTCGGATTCTGCGGTTTCGTTGGTCTTGCCTACGGCACCTGTAATAAGTTCCTTAAGGTAGGTTACGGGGATGTCCGTACCGGTTTCATTTCTGAAATCCTCGGCAAAGCTGCCGCCGATATA
>CACYBJ010000017.1 GCA_902772565.1 uncultured Lachnospiraceae bacterium
AAGGACAAGCTGGAGCCTTACTCATGCAGACTGCGAGAAGATTCCCGATTCCAAACGCTGGGCGATCAATGCAGATTTTGTAATTACCGTTTACACGCCGAATGTTGCTCACATGACAAAGGAACAGAAGAAAATCCTTATGCTGCATGAGCTTATGCATATCGGTGTAGAGCAGAATGACAAAGGTGTTATTAAAAAGCGCCTTATTCCTCATTCTGTGCAGGATTTTCACTACATTTTAGAGACTTTCGGGCTCAAATGGGACGGAGACGGACAGCAGTCTTTTGAGTTTGATTTTGATTAACTGACATTATTTATATGAAATTCCTAGGATTAGAAATCCGTCGAACATCCGGCGGAGTGAAAACAGAAAACAAACTCCCTTCCACACCGCGACAGGCAGAGCGTGGAAGCCTTTTATTTACTCCAAATATGAGCCGCGGACAGCTTATGCAGAATACAACTGTTTCCGCTTGTGTAATGCTCATAGCAGATTCAATTGCACAGATGACCTGTAATGTCTATAAGAAAACGGATGCCGGTAGAATCCGCGATGATAAACCGAACCTGTCATATCTTTTGCGGAAAAGACCAAACTTCTACGATGCACCGTTTACCTTTAAGCAGACAATTACAACTGATCTTCTTCTGGATGGAAACTGCTTTATTTTTGTGGCTTGGAATCCTGACGGATCTCCAAGAAGTCTTACACCGCTTCCACCGGAAAGAGTAAAAATCCGCTTTGATAATAACGGCGATGTTTACTATGAATACAACTGTAAAGGTACCATTTATAAATATCGTCCTGACAATGTACTTCATATTCCGGCTTATCGTTGCGGGGCAATCAGGGGATTTTCGCCTCTTGCTTATGCCTTCCATGCGGCAAAGCTCGGTCTTACTCTTGATGAATACACAAATGACAGCTTTGACGGTGGTATTCATTCAAAGCTTTTGATTGAAGTGCCGGAAGATGAAAAGAAATTCTCTAAAGAAGATGCGCAGAAACTTAAAGAGCGCATCCTTTCTGCTTATGGTGGCCGTGAACATGCAAATGATCCGTTTATTGTTGCAAACGGAATGAAAGCAACAGGGCTGGACCTTTCAACAAATGCAGATGCACAGCTGGCAGAAAACAGAACATATTCAGAGCGCGAGGTTGCAAAGATTTTCCGCGTTCCTCTTTATATGCTCGGTAAGGATGACAGCAAGTTTGCAAACCAGGAACAGGCAAACACCTTCTTCCTGCAGCATACCTTGAATCCTTGGGTTGTACGCCTTCAGGAATATCTTAACACCATTTTAACTTATCCGTTCTCAAGTGATCACTATGTAGAGTTTGATACAGACACAATGCTCCGCGCAGATTACAAGAGCCGCATGGAAATGTACACAAAGGGTCTTGTTAATGGTGTTTACACGCCTAACCAGGTATATGAGAGGGAAAATCTTCCAAAGACCAGCGAAAAATGGGGAGACCAGCACTTTATGCCGGTTAATCTTTCAACTGTTGATAAGATTGCAGCTCAGAAGCCTGAAGAAGCAAAAACAAACAGCCTGGCAGCTGATAACGAGTAAAGTCGGTTATTACAACTGACTTTATTATAAATAATTTTTAGAGAGGTTTTTATGAAACCAGAATTAAAAGAAGGTACAGAATTACGCGCCTATGAGTTTGAAATCAGGGCAGATAAAAACGAGGAGCACGGTTCTTTTGTAGAAGGTACTCCGATTGTATTTGATCAGGAAACAGACCTTGGCTGGTATAAAGAAGTTATTGACCGCCATGCTCTTGATAAGTGCGACCTTAAGGATGTGCGCTTCCTGGTAAATCACAATACAGACATGACACCGCTTGCAAGAAGCCGCAACAATAACGAGCACTCAACAATGCAGATGGTGATCCGTGAAGATGGTCTGCATATCAGGGTAAATCTTGATACAGAAAACAACTCTGATGCAAAAAATATTTACTCTGCAATTGGTCGTGGGGACGTAAGCGGAATGAGCTTTATGTTCTCTGTTCGTGGTGAAAAGTGGGACAACCTTGAAAGCGATTGCCCTACAAGACGAATTACAGACATCAGCAAAGTTTATGAAGTAAGTGCGGTAACATTTCCTGCCTATGAGCAGACTTCAATTGATGCCCGCGCCAAAGAAACACTGGAAAGTGCTAAGGCAACGCTGGAAAGCGCAAGGGAAGAACAGAGAAAGTCCGAAGAGGAAAAAATCGCTCTTGCAGAGGCAAGAAACAGAAATCTTGACCTTATTAAATAATAGGAGATTATTCTTATGAAAGAATTGCTTGCTAAGCGTGCAGCA
>CACYBJ010000018.1 GCA_902772565.1 uncultured Lachnospiraceae bacterium
TACGATGTGGACCACTTTATTCCATGGTCCTTTGTAATGAACGATGAACTTTGGAATCTGTCACCTATGGATTCCTCCCTTAATTCATCGAAAAGCAACAGGCTTCCCAAGTGGGATCCCTTCTTTAACAGGTTTGCGGAGAATCAGTTCCTCATGTACGGCATGATTCATAAAAAGCCGGAGATACACGAGCTTTTCGTAAAATGCTATAGTGACAATCTTCACTCCATCTGGGCCGGTCAGGAACTCTACCGCCCGGGAAATTCTAAGAAAGAGTTCTTCACCATTCTGGACAAAAACATGCGTCCAACCTACGATTCCGCCCGCAGGCAGGGCTACGAAATCTGGAACAGAGCCTGAATAAGCATTAAAGAAGGTTGATAATGGATAAAAGAGAATTATTTGAAAAAGCAAGTCCCGCCAGAGCCTTAACGGTCATGGCCGTACCTACGGTTATAAGCCAGCTGGTGGTGCTTTTATACAACCTGGCGGACACCTGGTTCATCGGCCGCACAGACAATCCTTATATGGTAGGGGCCTCCTCCCTTGCCTTAACGATTTTCCTTGCGGTAACTGCTTTGTCCAACGTCTTCGGCGTCGGAGGCGGAAGCCTCATGGCAAGGCTTTTGGGTGAGAAGAAAGAAGAGGATGCCAAAAAGGCGGCAGCCTACAGCATGATTACCGCTGTAATCACAGCTCTGGTATTTTCCCTTGCAGTCCTTATATTTATGGAACCGCTGTTAAAACTTCTGGGAGCCAGCAGCAATACCCTTGTTTATGCAAAACAGTATGCTTTTACCACCGTTGTTCTGGGTGCTGTTCCCACGGTAATGGTTATGTGCATGCCTCAGTTGCTCAGAAACGCAGGCTACTCGGGTGAGTCGGGCTTCGGTGTTATACTCGGAAACCTTATAAACATCGCCCTGGATCCCTTGTTTATGTTCGTTATCCTGCCGCCCGGAAAAGAAGTCCTTGGCGCAGGAATCGCGACCCTTATTTCCAATATCATATCCTTCGGATACTTTCTGTTTGTATTTAAGAAACTCAGCAAAAAGACGGTTTTGTCTATTCCCACAAGACTTGTTAAGCTTCCGCCCGAATACAAAAAATCCCTGTATTCCGTAGGTATTCCCGCAGCCTTTTCCATCTTCCTGTTTGATCTGGTTACCATAGTCATAAACAGGCTGGCATCTGCCTACGGAGACATTCCGCTGGCTTCAATTGGAATCGTGCTTAAGCTGGAAAGAATCCCTGTAAATATCGGACTGGGCGTGTGCCTTGGCATGGTTCCGCTCATTGCCTACAACTACGGCGCCGGAAACAAAGAACGTGTAAAGAAGGTAAGCAACCTGGCAAGAAATACCATTATTGTATTCGCCGTGGCCTGCGCTTTGATATTCGGACTATTGGCTCCTCAGTTAATGCGATGCTTCATTAAAGATGCGGAAACTGTAAAATGCGGCGTGACTTTCCTTACCGGCAGATGCGCATCCCTACCTTTCATGATGATCGGCTATCACGTGGTTAATTACATGAACGCGGTGGGAGAGGGTAAAATATCCTTCTTCCTGGCCGTACTCAGGCATTTGATACTGCTGGTTCCGGCCATGCTCATAATGAATGCGCTTCTCGGTATGGACGGCCTTGTTTTCTCCCAGCTTGTGGCAGATGTAATAAATTCCGCAGCCGCTATAGCAATCTATTTACGGATTTCAAGAAAGCAATTCACATAATCCTGTGCAAACACAGGTAATTGCGCCTGAAAACTTGACGATAAACCTCCTGACATTTATATTTATAAGGTCAGGAGGTTTTTTTATATGGGAACAATAGAATTTTGTATTATGACTACCATCATTGTTTACTTGCTTGGCATGCTTGCCATCGGTTTCATGTACAGCAAAAACAATGGCGATTCCACCGATTTCTACCTTGGCGGCAGAAAGATGGGACCTTTGGTTACTGCCATGTCAGCCGAAGCATCCGACATGTCTTCATGGCTGCTTCTCGGTCTTCCGGGACTTGGCTATCTTACAGGTATCTGCGAGCCTTTCTGGACCGCACTTGGCCTCGGAGTCGGAACCTATCTTAACTGGCTCTTTGTATCAAAGCGCTTAAGAAGATATTCCGAGCAAATCGACGCCTATACCATCCCTCAGTTCTTTTCAAAGAGATTTCACGATGATAAGAACCGTCTGAGCGCTATTGCAGCTCTTGTAATCATCATTTTCTTCGTACCTTATACCGCTTCGGGCTTTTCTGCCTGCGGTAAGCTTTTCAACTCCCTCTTCGGAGTTAATTACACTGTGGCAATGGTGGCATCTGCCCTGATTATTACAGGCTATACCATTACCGGCGGTTTTAAGGCCGTTTCTACCACAGACTTTATCCAGAGTATTGTAATGACCCTTGCGCTTTGTATAGTGCTTCTTTTTGGCGTTGAAACAGCGGGAGGCTGGGACAGTGTCATCGACAACGCAAAGGCTTTACCGGGCCATTTGAGCCTCACACAGGGCTTTAATCCTGAAACAGGTAAGGCTGTAAGCTACGGCGGCGTAATTGCCATTATTTCAACTCTTGCCTGGGGTCTCGGTTACTTTGGTATGCCTCACATCCTTCTTCGTTTCATGGCTATCAAGGATGAGGCAAAGCTTAAGCTTTCCAGAAGAGTAGCCACTGTCTGGGTATTTATCGCCATGACAGCAGCCGTAATTATCGGTATGGTAGGTCTTGCCGTTTCCAAGACAGGACATCTTGATTATCTTGATACACCTGCCAAAGCTGAAACCATTATCGTTAAAATGGCAGATCTGATCTCCAAACACGGTATTGTATTTGCCGTAATTGCCGGACTCATTCTTGCGGGTATTCTTGCAGCTACCATGTCTACGGCAGATTCACAGATGCTTGCTGCGGCTTCATCTGTTTCCGAAAATATCATCGTTGAATACTTCGGAATCAAGCTGGATGACAAGAAGAAACTCATGGTTGCCAGAGTTTCCATCATAGTTATTGCGGCTCTCGGTGTGGCATTTGCCCTTGATCCAAACTCATCCGTATTCAGAATCGTGTCCTTCGCATGGGCAGGTTTCGGCGGTGCTTTCGGACCCCTCATGCTTTGCTCTCTTTTCTGGAAGAGAACCACAAAGGCAGGAGCTATTGCCGGTATGGTTTCCGGCGGTGCCATGATATTTATCTGGAAGTTCTTAATCAAGCCTATAGGCGGAGTATTCGGTATTTACGAACTTCTGCCGGCATTTATTGTTTCATTCATCTTCATAGTTGCGGTTTGACTTGCAACTCCTGCTCCGGATGAGAGCATTGCAGAAGAGTTTGAGAATGCCAAACATGCAAAGGAAGCATAATTCGGTCAGGCTCTTACTAAATCCAAATAAAAACCAAGACCCGGGCAGGAGACTGTCCGGGTCTTTTTAGCCCCCGATTTTCAATCGGGGGAGCCGTCGGCTTTGAGACATCAAAGAAATCCAGAAGGGATTTCTTCTTTTTGTATTTAAGACTATTTCTTTTTGGCCTTTCGGAACATAAACTTTCTTGCTATGTTTATGCCAATCTTATAGTGGATGGGGCGAAGAGCCTTGTCCGCTTCTTTGAGTTTTTCCCTGATGGGAATGTTCTGCGGGCAGTGTTTTTCGCATTTGCCGCACTGAATGCATTGGGAGGCAAATGCCGGCTCCTTGGTAAGTCCGACAGCCTGGGCGTACTGGAAGCGTCCGCTGCTTTTGGATTCCACAAACATGGTATTGTAGCAGCTGAAGGTTCCCGGAATGTCAACGCCCTTGGGGCATGGCATGCAGTACCTGCAGCCTGTGCAGCCAACCTTTTCTTTGGCGCGGATGCATGCGGTGACTTTGTGAAGCAGTTCGAAATCCGACTCGGTAAGGTGTCCTGCGGTTGCGGAAGATGCGATACGGCAGTTTTCCTTAACCATATCCAAAGTATTCATTCCCGAAAGAACCACTGTGACTTCCGGCTGATTGTAAAGCCATCTGAAGCCCCACTCGGCGTAGGACCAGCCGTGAGCGTCATTATCGATGAGCTTCTTGGCATCTGCCGGAAGCATGCCCACGAGTTTGCCGCCCCGAAGAGGTTCCATAATAACCACCGGAATGCCCTTTTCTGCTGCCGCCTTAAGGCCTTTAACACCGGCCTGGGAGTGCTCGTCGTAGTAGTTATACTGAATCTGGCACATGTCCCAGTCGTAATCATTAAGGATCTTTATGAAACCATCGGTGTTTCCGTGGTAGGAGAAGCCGATGTTGCGGATCTTGCCGCTCTTTTTCTTTTCCGCAATCCAGTCCAGAACGCCTACAGCCTTAAGCTTTTCCCACATGGCTATATCTGTCAGATGGTGCATGAGATAGTAGTCCACATAGTCTGTGCGGAGGCGGGAGAGTTCTTCGTTGAAGTACTTGTCGAGGGCCTTGTTGTTGCCCACCAGGTACTGGGGAAGCTTGGTGGCAATCTTTATTTTGTCTCTGATGCCGTTTCTTTCCACGATTTCACCCAGGGCAGCCTCACTTCCGGGGTAAATGTAGGCGGTGTCATAGTAGTTAACGCCGCTTTTGAAAGCCTCCATTATTTCGCGCTCGGCTTCTTCTATGTCGATGCCTCGTCCCTTTTTCTGAAAACGCATGCATCCGAAACCGAGCATTGAGAGCTCGTCGCCGTGTTTATCTTTTCTGTATTGCATATACCCTCCGATACATTATTAGTGGAATGCTTGTAACCCGATAACAAAATACCTTTTTGGCTGAAATCTGACGACATTTCCGACAGATTTCGAAGCCTGTCCTCATTTTAGCAACGCACCCCAATTATGTAAAGATATGTGCTATACTTGAACATATAGTTATTTTGGGAGGGGAATATGCCGTTTCAGATTGTTCGTAATGATATTACCAAAATGCAGGCAGATGCCATCGTTAACCCGGCCAATCCCAAGCCTACTTTTGGCTCAGGAATAGACAGGGCGGTTTATGCCGCGGCCGGCGAGGACCTACTCAGAAAGCGTCATGAAATAGGTGAGGTCGCCCCCGGAAACTCCTTTATAACAAAGGGATACAATCTTAAAGTCAAATATATAATTCACACCGTAGGAACTCCCTGGATGGGAGGAGATGCGGGAGAAGAGGATGTGATCAGGCGCTGCTATCGAAGCGTATTTGAGATTGCGGTCAGGAAGGAATTAGGAAGCCTTGCAATACCGCTTTTGGCCTCCGGAAGTTACGGTTTTCCCAAGGCCCTGGCTCTTAGGATTGCTCTTTCCGAAATAGAAAGCTTTCTTCTTGAGCATGAAATGGAACTTTTCCTGGTGGTATTCGATGAGAAGGCCTTCTCTTTATCGTCGGATATTTACGGCGA
>CACYBJ010000019.1 GCA_902772565.1 uncultured Lachnospiraceae bacterium
CGGAATTTACACATTGTTTTTTATGATTTCCGCCGCTTTCTTTGTATCTGCCTTGCCTGAGGTCTTCTTCATAATGTATCCGAAAAGCACGTTAATGGCCTTTTCTTTTCCGTCCCTCATGTCGGATACGGCAGCCGGATTTGCGGCAATGGCTTCCAGGCAGATGCTTTCCAGTTCCTTATCCGTCAGTTCCTTTGTGTCGGCTTCGCTTAAGAAGGCAGATGCCGGCTTCCCGGTTCTGTTCATTTCCGAAAGGATTTCCGCACCTCTGTTAAAGTTTATTTTTTTGTCGTCAACGTTTTTAACCAGTTCGGCAAAGGCTGCCGGAGTGACTTTTACTTTAAACTCCTCTTTTTCATCCTCGCTTACAAAAGCGGGATACAGAGCCTTTATCAGCAAATTGGCGGTGTTTTTGGCAGATGCGCCGAAGCCCAGAGCATCCTCAAAAAAGGCGGTGATCTTAGAGTAGCCGTAAAACTGGCCCACGGTTTCTTCGGGAAGTCCCAGTTCGCCTATGTATCTTTTTCTTTTCGCCGAAGGAAGTTCCGGTATCTTTGCCCTTTCTTCATCCACCACCGACTGAGGAATTACAAAACGGAAAATGTCCGGCTCCGGGAAAAACCTGTAATCATCGGCGTTTTCCTTGAGTCGCATTATCTCCGTCCTGTTCTTTGTACTGTCATACCTGAGTGTGGCCTGAACCACTTTCCCGCCCGCATCAAGTATTTCCTTCTGACGGCTCATTTCGGCCCTTACAGCCCTTTCAATGTCGGAAAGGGAACTTACGTTCTTGATTTCGGTTCTTGTGCCGAAATCCTCTCCCGCTTTCCTTATTGACACATTGCAGTCGCATCTCATGGAGCCTTCCTGCATTCTGCAGTCCGACACACCGGCGGCTCTCATAATAAGCCTGAGTTTTTCGGCATATTCCGCCGCTTCTCCAGCGGTCCTGATGTCAGGCTCGGATACTATTTCAATAAGGGGCACGCCGCAGCGGTTATTGTCAATAAGGGTTGCCGCATCATGCACCAGCTTGCCCGCATCTTCCTCGATATGGATTCTGGTGATGCCAATTCTTTTTCCGCTGTCCAGTTCCACAAAGCCGCCGGTACACAGTGGCTCGTCAAACTGGGAAATCTGATAGGCCTTGGGAAGATCCGGATAGGTGTAGTTCTTGCGGTCCATGTGGGTTGAAAGGTGAATCTCGCACCCCAGGGCAAGTCCCGCCCGTACTGCAAGTCTCACAGCTTCTTTGTTAAGCACCGGAAGGGTACCCGGATGACCAAGACAGACGGGGCAGCACCTGGAGTTCGGCTCTCCGCCGAAGCCTGTGGGACATCCGCAGAAAATCTTGGTGGCCGTAGCCAGTTCCACATGGGTTTCAAGGCCGCACACAAGTTCGTATCCGCTGTTGTTTACGCCTGCGGAAGCAGAGTTTATCCTATTCATAACCTGCCTCCTTCCTGGTAGAATCTGCCTGCGGAAAGCACGAGTCCGTCGGCAAATCCCTTTCCGGTGATCATCATTCCGATGGGAAGTCCTGCTTTGTCCTTACCCACCGGCACGGACAGGGACGGAAGTCCTGCCAGGTTTGCGGGCACCAGCAGTCTGTCTTCGGCATATGCCGCAGTAGATAAAGCCGCTGCCTCCCCTGATTTAAAAGCCGTACGTGTAACGGTGGGAGTTATAACCAGATCCACAGAATCAAACAGTTCATTAAATCCTGCCCGGATCCGGCTGCGAAGGTCGCAGGCCTTTTTATAATACATATCATAATAGCCGTGGCTTAAGGCAAAGGTTCCCAGCATAATGCGCTTCTTTACTTCACCCGAAAAGCCGGCGTTTCTTGTTTTTATAACGGTATCTCCGATGTCTGTTCCCAAAACACGCCTGCCGTAGCGGATGCCGTCGTATCTGCCCAGATTGGAAGATGCCTCCGCGCAGGCAATGATATAGTAGGCGTAAAGAGCATTTTTAAGCCGGTCCGTTTTTACGGGCACAGTAGCGGCTCCCGCCTTTTCAAACTCCTTTACCGCACTAAGCACTGCCGCTGCGCACTCGGGGTTTGCATCATCAAAGAGTTCTTCCGGAATCCCTATCCTGAGTTTTCCGTTTCCTCCCGCCGGAAGGGAGACTGCCGCATCCTCCGCGTTTACTGCAGAAAAACACTCCTTCATTCCCGAAGCAAGTCTACCATATTCGGCACTGCCGGGGCGCACGGAAGTCATGTCTTTTTCGTCGTTTCCCAGCATTTCATTAAATACTATTGCACAATCGTCGGCAGATTGGGCCAGCACGCCTATCTGGTCCATGGATGAGGCATATGCTATAAGACCGTATCTCGAAACCGCCCCGTAGCTTGGCTTAAAGCCCGTAACTCCGCAAAATGCCGCCGGCTGTCTTACGGAGCCGCCGGTATCCGAACCCAGTGCGAAGGGCGCAAGTCCCGCTGCCACCGCCGCGGCCGAACCTCCCGAAGAGCCTCCTGCGCAGTAGTCGGTATTGACCGGATTCCTGGTGCTGCCAAAGATGCTGTTTTCCGTAGTCTGACCCATGGCAAATTCATCCATGTTGGTTTTGCCCAGAGTAAAACTGCCGGCCAAGTAAAGCCTTTTTACGGCAGTTGCATCATAAACAGGATTGTAGTTTTTAAGGATATTCGAACAGCAGGTGGTGATTATGTCTTTTGTGCAGATGTTATCCTTTACAGCCATGGGGATTCCCGTAAGAGGGCCTGTTTCGCCGCGGGACATGCGTTCATCTGCGGAAGATGCCCCACTGAGGGCCTCTTCGGAGCAGATATTTACATAGGCATTTATTCTGCTGTTTTCGGTTTCGATTTTCTTAAGATATTCCTCCGTAAGTTCCTTTGATGAAATCTTCCTGTCATCAAGAGCTTTCCGGAGTTTTCGTAAAGACTGTTCCATTTATCAGGTTGCTTCCCCTATAACATTTTCCACCGCAAAATAAGAACCTGCAGACTGTCCGTTTTTCAGGGCATCTGCCGGAGAAATCGGCGCAGTAACAATATCATCCCTTAAGTCGCAGAACCCGCCTGCAAAGGCATCAGCGTTTTCGGCAGATGCCACCTCCTCCGATATGGCATCCGCAAAGGACACTATTTCGGAAAAGCCCTTAAGGAATTCCTCTTTTTCTCCCTCGGCAAAACTTAGTTTCGCAAGGGATGCGGTTTTATCAAATTCTTCCCTGGAAATATTCATAGTCGTATCTCATCAAATATTCTTAAACAGTTCTTTTGAATCAAGTATTACCGTAAATGGGCCGTCATTAAGAAGTTCCACTTTCATGTCGGCGCCGAAGATGCCGGTTTCGGTTTTAAAACCCCGGTCACGGCACATTTTTATTATCTCTTCATAAAGAGGTGCTGCCATGTCCGGCTTTCCTGCCCTGATAAATGACGGGCGGTTGCACTTGGCCGCATCCGCATAAAGGGTAAACTGGGAAATCAGAAGAAGGGATCCTCCCACATCCGTAAGGGACAGGTTGGTTTTTCCGTTCTCGTCTTCAAAGATCCTGAGTTTTAACATCTTGTCAACCATCTTTGAAGCAATAAGTGAATTATCGCTTTCTTCGATTCCGATAAGTACCATGTAGCCGCCGTCTATGCTGCCATGCACTTCGCCTTCAATCGTTACCTTTGCGTGACTTACACGCTGTATCACAAATCGCATTGTTTACTCCCTTTTCGTTTTCCGATATTTCCACGTATAATCAATCCGCTTCTTCGAATCATTCTTCTGCCTTTTCTCCGGCCGGTTCCTCCGAATATCCGTAGAAATCAAAGGCCCGTATCACTATTTCGGAAGAGCTGTAGGACTCAAGGTCGTAGCTGTAGTAGTATCTGCATCCCTGCTCCAGATAGGCAGATGCCATGATGTACTCGTCTCTCTTACTGCCGTTGGCTTTAAGCATAACATTGTAGTAGCCGCTTTCCCCTTCGTGAAGGTAGGAGCCTTCGGCTTCTCCGGCTTTCGTCTGGTTTCTGGCTACGCTAAGATAACCCTCTTCGTTGTATATCTGTAAAATGACCGCATTAAATTCATTGCCATCGCCGGCAGGCAGGGTGTAGGTCATTTCCGGAGCCTTGGACTGTTTTTTGGCTGCTGTTCTTACACTTACGTTTCCGGAGTGGGTAAGAACCTTTACCGGTCTTCTCATGTTGCGGACTATGGTTTCGACCACATGACCCTTTCCTCTCTTGTCAAGGTAGTAGATCACCGGATCTTCGGCGGCGCTTACCCCACCGTGAAACGTTGCCGATTCCCACTGTCCTTCGGAGTTCTGCTTCATGTCAAAGACAGCATCATCACCGATGACATACATATAGACGGCATCGGAAAAATCTCCCGTAAGATACAGTTTGTCTACTTCCGGTCCCGCAAGGATTTCTGCGTAGCCCGTACCTTCGTCAAGTTCCGCTTCCTCTATGAGTTTCGCCTTTTCCCCGGCAAATGCATCTGCCGAATCTGCCGTAATAATCGCAGGAGGAAGGGTGAAACCGGTAAGCATGTCCTCAGGGAAGTATTTGTCGTTGAATACGTATTCCGCCACTTCAAACACTACCGCATCCGGCTGAAATACGTTACAGTAATAGTCCAGGTCGAAGACATTTATGTAGCTGTGAATACCTATTCCGGCAGATGCTCCGTTTATAAGGAACTGCTTTCTCTCGTTGTAATAACTGCCCTGGAAGAAAATGGTCTTGGGAAGATTCTCCGCTCCCGGAGCAGTATTTATGTAGTAATGAAAATGGTTGAACTGCGAATCAATGTTAAGATTGGTATAGTACTGCCTCGAAACATCGTTAATGTCGTACTTTAAGGTGTACTCCGGCACCTTTTCGTTAATAGGATACTCAGACACCGCTACGTACTTTTCCACCTTCTCGCCGATGTCGAAAATATCCTCGGACATTTCCGTTACCGCAGGGAAATCCTTGTGCATTACGGAAAACAGATTGTTGGTTGCGTAAAAGCAGCCCAGATCGTTCCAGTGTCCCGCATCATAGGCAGTGTTGTACACCTTCTCGGTCTTGCTCTTTTCCGCCAGCAGTTCTTTGTTGCTGATGACGTTTACGCCAAGGCTCTGCATTTCGGCAAGCATGGTATCTGCCCAGGAATCGTCGTAATTAAGACCCTCCGGAGCATACTGTCTCATGGAAGAAAGTTTCTCCGGCTCAAACATAAAATAGAACTTTATGCCTCTGGCTTCGCAGTATCTTTGCATCTGCCGGACAGCCAGGGCAAACTTTCTGTGATAGTCCGTATAGGTGATAATCTCGGAATAATTCAGGAAGAGATGTCCCTTCTTTCCCGCCATGTAAAGAGGATGGTCGAAAACTCCTCCCACCTTGTAATTCACGCCGATATAGGCATTCATCATTTCGGTACGGAAACCTATTCTGTCAGAGAAGTAGGACTCAAATTCGGTTGTAAAATCCTTATCGCCATACGCCGGGAATTCCGCCAGATATCTGTTGTCTACAGAAGACATAACGTTCTTATCCCTGTTGGTTAAGGCCAGGGGAACAAGAAGCATTAAAAGGAATATTCCGATGTACAGACAGTTAAATAACTTTTTCAAGATCTACCTCGTTAAAACTGGAAATACAGGAAAGGACTGTAGGTGGAGTTAACAATAAAAATAATATCTACGGCAAATAACGCAAGAAGCGCAAGACGTCTTATTGCAAGTACTGCCGCATTTTCCGCATTTTTCTTTACTGCCTCGGGCAGCTTAATAAGAGCCGCAAGGGATGAGAATACGGCAATGGCAAGCAGTATGAAGATTTTGCCGTTTAAGTAGAACCGCCAGGTAAATACCATGCCACCTTTGGATACGAAATCAAACATGGCAGCAACTTCTTTTCCGAAGGCGGTAAGACTGTCGCTTCTGAAAAGCATCCAGCCCACAAAGACAATAATGATTGTTCTTACGTGGTTAAGGAACGCACCGAGAAAAAAGAATACTTTTCTTACGGCAGATGCGCTCTCAACATCTCCCGATGCCGCCTCGCCTGCTTCGGCGATTCGCCTTTCGCTGCGACGTTTCTTTATGTTTCTTACCGCTCTTTCCGTTACGACAAAGAAGCCGTGAAGGGCACCCCAGACTATAAATGTGAGGTTGGCTCCGTGCCATATGCCTGTCAAAAGGAATACCACGGAAAGATTCACATAAACATTTCCTCTTCTGTTTCCTCCCAGAGGAATGTAAACATACTCTCTGAACCAGGTTCCCAGAGAAATGTGCCAGCGTCTCCAGAACTCGGTTATGGAAGCCGATGTATAAGGAGAATCGAAGTTGGCCTTAATGTCAAATCCGAAGATTTTCATAAGACCTATGGCAATATCCGAATAGCCGGCAAAATCGAAATAAATCTGGAAGAAATAGAGAATTGCTATCAGCCAGTGCATGCCCGCATCTGCCCCGTAACCTGCCATACCCTTAAGTATCAGGGCAATCTGGTTACCGAAGGTGTCGGCAATAATGGCTTTCTTGGCAAAACCGATTATGATCAGGTCGATTCCCTTAGCAACTCCGTCGGAACCTAGCTTTCTATTCTTTAACTGCGGGTAAAAATCCTTCCAGAGAACTATGGGGCCCGAAACGATTTTCGGGAAGAAGGATATAAACAAAAAGACATCGAGAATGTTGCCGCAGGGCGCGTCCCCGCGGTACACATCCACGATATAAGATATAGCTTCAAAGGTAATAAAGGATATTCCCACCGGTACCGCAATCTTTGCAAAAGGCGTACCGAAAATCTTCTTCTCGCCGAAGGC
>CACYBJ010000020.1 GCA_902772565.1 uncultured Lachnospiraceae bacterium
ACATTTGAGATTCAGACTACAAAAGTAGAACCAAGGAAAGGCGCAGCTTCAGGTCTTCTCTCGGTTACACATGAAAGCATCGGCACAGACATTCCCGTAAGGCAGATTCTGCTTAAGAGTAACAGCAGTCTCGCCTTTAATCCGGAGCACAAAGAGGCGGTAGTTACCGCAACTCTCCTGCCGGAGAATACCACATGCACAGAAGTATTCTGGAAGTCTCTTACGGCGGAAGGCATTCCTTCAAGCGCAATTAAGATTGATGCCGAGGGACTTACAGCCAAAGTATCTGCCATTGAAGACGGCGAATGCAGAATCGTATGCTATAGTTTAAACGGCACAGAGATTCCTACGGTGCTCTCCGACTATGAGATTTCCGTAACCGGACTCGGAAAGTCCGCTCTCGATCCTTACGAAAAGATTTACGGATGCAAGTTAAGCGAATGCAACAATGACTGCCCGGTTAGTTTTGAGGGCAGTGTGAATCTGCCAAAGGCGGACAATATCGTAAGATTCGACAATGTAGACTTCGGCGAATACGGTTGGGATGAGATAACAGTTTCCCTGTTTACTTTCGCAAGCGAGGAACCGCTGGAAATCTACGAAGGTAACGTGGAAGACGGCATATGCCTGTTTACCGGCAAATACGAAATCCCCTCCATTTACAACGTGCTTCAGGAAAACACTTTCAAACTGAACAAACGCATAAAAGGCGTAAAGAGCATTTCCTTTAAGTTCCCCAGGTCTCTCACCTTCGGCGGATTCTATATGACGAAATACGAAAAGGCCTACGGAGAGCTTAATGCTACCGAGTATAACATGATCACCGGTGACTCCTACGATATCAAAGACGACGGCGTTTATGCCATCGGAAACAATACGGATATTCAGTTCACTCACATGAACTTTACGAAGGGTGTAAAGAGCATCACTATCAAGGGACGCTCACGTATTCCGGAGAACCCCGTGCATGTGCGTTTTATGAGAGATGGCGACGTTATTAAGAACATCTGCCTCTTTACCGGATCCGATGAAATCAAGGAGATGACCTTCCCGGTCGAAAATGTGACCGGCGAGTGGAATGTTAATTTCATCTTCCTGCCGGGATCGGATTTCGACCTGATTGGGTTTAAGTTTGAGGAATAATAGTTATCAAGTAACAAAAACCGGAGCTTACGCTCCGGTTTTTACAATTATTCTTTGCGAATTTCTTATTAAACAGTACAACATCCTACGCCGGCTCATAGTACTCATAATCATAATCATATTTCTTTGCGAAACTCTCCGCATACGATCCTTCGTAAACATAGAGTACCAGTTCGGAGTTATCCGGAATGGCATCCCGCCTAATCTCGGTAACCGAATTCGGAATATAGATTTTCTTAAGTACTTTACATGCGTCAAATGCCTCATCGTATATGATTTCCGTTCCTTCATTAAGAACAACTTCAGTAAGAGCGTGGCAGGCTCTGAATGTATCGGGCTCAATTACTCTTACGCTACCCGGAATATTGATTTCTTTCAGATTATCATTATAGGACAATCCGTAGTAACCAATGGCAACAACAGTGTCCGGAATGGTAATACCTTCCATGTTTTCGATTACCGCCAATGAATCGACTCCTATAACCTTTAATCCATCAGGCAGCGACACCGTTTTAATATTCTTACATCCCGCCATGGCACCGCCACAAAGCCTTGTAACACCTTCAGGCAGGACTATGTTCTCAGATTCAATTCCCCTGGGCACAAATATGAGCGTGCTTCGGTCTTTGCTGAAGACCATGTTGTTTTCAGAGCAGTAGTTTTCATTTGACTCATCAACTGAG
This sequence comes from uncultured Lachnospiraceae bacterium, assembly GCA_902772565.1. Classification (GTDB taxonomy): domain Bacteria; phylum Bacillota; class Clostridia; order Lachnospirales; family Lachnospiraceae; genus UBA3775. The sequence goes on from CACYBJ010000020.1 coordinate 1,827, forward strand.
ATTTCCTTAAGTAAAACATTTCCACCAAAAACTTCTCTGCCAAGATATGCAACGTTTTTAGGTATAAACACCGAATCCTTTATCGGGCAATAGTAAAATGCTGCCTCCCCAATATACTCAAGGCTTTCGGGAAGTTCTATGCCTTCAAGGATTTCACTAAACTCGAATGCGCTTTCACCGATATACGTAATACCTTCCGGCAATGTGATACTTTGCAGTTTGTCGCATAATGCGAAGGAATCGTTGTCAATCGTTCTTAAAGTGCTCGGCAAATCAACTTCAGTGAGCTTCCAACAACCATAAAATGCCGAATCACCGATAACGGTAACACCCTCCGGAACCGTGACTTTGGTTATAGGAAGATACTTGAAAGCATCATTGCCTATTGATGTAACCTTATAACCGTCTAATTCTGCCGGTATATCAACCTCATATTGTTTTTCAACCATCTGGTATCCGAAATAATCCACGATTTCAGCAGTTCCGTCATCAAGCACTCTGTACTCAAAAGCTCCGCTATAAACATACTCTTTATAGTACTGTCCCATGTTTTCCAGTACTTTTCGGGATGTTTCGTCACTTATGCGGGACGGTCCTCCGACTATATAACATTCATAGGCCTTTATTCTTGCATCCATAATATAGTCAGATATAAGAGATGACCATTTATCATTATTTAACGTAATGATCAAAGGACCGGCTGTAATGCTTGCCAGAGTTCCTGCAACCAAACCGTCTGCCGGATCTTCGGAATATGCCATAATCATACCATCGTCATCGGTAAAGTATTTCTTCGCAATTTCAATGGATGTCTCATAGCGGTTAGCACCATATACTCTTGATACATAACCGTACTGCTTAAGTTCCTCTTCCACAGAGGCTGAAACAGCACCTTCACCACCGATAATATCAATTGGGGTATTTGTTCCCAATAAGTCGAGGAATTCTTTCTGAGAATCGGTCAGTCTGTCGGGAACGATCATTATAGGATTGGAAAGAACAGATGCGGAAAGAGCGTCCGCAAAATTCTTGCCTGTACAAACAATAAGAGAATCGCCGCAGTACACTCCAATCTCATCAAGAATCAAAAGATTGGTTTCGTAACGGTTTTCTCCTGAAAGTCGTTTTATTTTACAATCCTTTTCGGAAAGATAGGACTCAAAGTCTCCGGATACAGCTCCTTCGCCACCGAGAATGTAGACCACTCCGCCGTCCTCAAGATTATCTTTGATATAATCGGCAGTTTGAGCCATTATTCTGTCATTCCTCGCGGTAAGCAGAACCGGGGCTTCAAATACTTCTGCGAGATAACTGCCGGAAAGAGCATCTGCAAAACCGGTTCCGTCTGCTACCACTATGGTATCGAAATCCTTTCCCCTGTCTTCTTTCAAAATATCCGCAACGGCAAGAGAAGTTTCATATCTATCGTCACCGAATACTCTATGCGTTGTAATTTCATAGTCACAGTTCTCACATCTTAAAACAGAACTGTTATCCTCCAAATCTTCCCATTCCGCGAAACTGTGTTCAATAGCCGGAGTAACGGAAACAACTCTTTTTTCTTCGCAGTTTTCACAAACGGCATATGTATAACCGTTATCTACACAAGATGGCTCGGTTGTTTCGGTTCCGGAAAATACATGCTCGCCTTCAGGGCACTTGTCACTGGCCTGTCCTGTCGCAGGGAACATCCCTGCAAGTATAGAAACCGCAGCCAAAACTGCCATGGCTTTTCTTTTTAAATTGCTCATACCTACCCCTCCCGTCTGTCGGATTACACATTCCCCGGAAACCGGTTCTAATACGATTTCCGACGAACATTATACGATAAACACTAATATACTATAATTATATCAAACGAACCTGCCTGAAACACATGTAACCGACCAATTTCCATGCACCATTTCAAAAGCCTCCAAAATAAAGATATTATGACAAATGAGGCCTGCATCTGCCGAATCAATAGAAAAGACCGGAGCTTAGACTCCGGTCTTTCAAACTTCATACCAATATTAAATTTATAATACTATATTATGAATTCTTTATTGCGACTGCTTTTCACAGACTATTTTCTGTAAATAATATCCTCTCTCTTAGGACCGTTACTTACCATAGTAATCGGAACTCCGATTTCCTTCTCGATAAACTCAACGTAGTCGCGGCATTCCTTAGGAAGCTTGTCATACTCTTTAATACCTGAGATGTCTGTCTTCCATCCCGGAAGAGTTTTATAAACAGGCTTGCACTTCTCAAGCTTTGTTGTTACAGGGAAGTCCTTAAGAACTTCGCCGTCAAGTTCGTAACCTACGCAGATCTTAAGTTCGTCCCAAACGCTTAATGCATCAAGAACGGTAAGGGCAACTTCTGTTGAACCCTGGATTCTGCAGCCGTAACGTGTTGCAACGGCATCGAACCATCCCATTCTTCTCGGACGGCCTGTTGTAGCACCGTATTCACCCTTGTCACCGCCGTTGTCACGCATGATCTTGGCAGTCTCTTCATCAAGGATTTCGCTGACAAATGCGCCGGCACCTACTGCAGATGAGTAAGCCTTAACAACAGTTACGATTTCCTTGATTTCATAAGGAGGAATACCTGCACCGATTGCGCCGTAGGCAGCAAGTGTTGATGAAGATGTAACCATCGGATAAATACCGTGATCCGGATCCTTAAGAGAACCAAGCTGACCCTCAAGAAGGATATTCTTGCCTTCCTTGATTGCATTGTAAAGGTAGGCAGATGTATCTGTTACGTAAGGTGCGATCATCTCACGGTACTCGATAAGTGTCTTGAGAAGTTCCTCAACCTTAATAGGATCCTTATGATAAAGATGCTCAATAAGAACATTCTTCTGGTCAAGTACTCTTGTGAGCTTATCCTTTAAATGTTCCTCATCGAAAAGTTCCTGAACCTGGAAACCGATCTTGGCATATTTGTCGGAATAGAAAGGAGCGATACCGCTCTTTGTGGAACCGAAGCTGTTCTTTCCAAGTCTCTCCTCTTCATACTGATCGAAAAGTACATGATAAGGCATGATGATCTGTGCTCTGTCGGAAACAAGAAGTCTCGGCATCGGAGCACCCTTGTCAAGTACATCCTGAAGTTCTGCTACGAACTTAGGAATATCAAGCGCTACACCGTTTCCGATGATACATGTTGTATGATCATAGAAAAGACCGCTTGGAAGAAGGTGAAGCGCAAATCTTCCGTAATTATTGATGATAGTGTGGCCTGCGTTGGCACCACCCTGAAAACGTACGATGATATCGGACTTTTCGGCAAGCATATCCGTAATCTTGCCCTTACCTTCATCTCCCCAGTTAGCGCCTACTATCGCTCTTACCATTTTTAACCTCCGCGTTGGATCGGGAACTGCCTGCGTTGGCATCCGACCCTGATAATTATTTATTTATATATGCTCCGGCACATCCATGCCGGCCGCTCAAAAACTCCGCTATCAATCATATATTAAATAGCCTTTGTTTTCAAGTTTTATTTAAGACTTCCGCCACCTATTTAGCCCAGTGCCGCGTTAACATCATTAACGATCCTCTCCGATGCTTCCTCAAGACTCATCTTGTCAAACAAGTATTCATCGGCGCCCTTTTTAAGAGCATCTATGGCACCGTTATTCTCCATGGACGGATACAGAATGCTCATTCTGTCAATGTTGTTTTCCATGTCCTGGTAGGCAATATATTCATAGGTGCCAAGCTTACCGTTTTCGGAAAGAGTTTTAATGGCTCTTTCGCTGATGGGCACGCCCTTCTCCGTTCCGGTTAACAGCGCATTTTCCTCATCGTTAAGAAGGAAATTCAGAAGTTTTGCCGCCTCCACCGGATGCTCCGTATCTGCACTTATGGCATACATGGTCGATGGCTTTATAAACCTTCCGTAGCGTGTGGCATCCGGAAGGATAGGATACTCTCCTATTACAGGTGTACTGCCGTTTTCCGCAAGAGCATCACAGTAAACTCCCGCATCTGACACCCAGATAGGAGTAGCTGCAACCTGTCCGCCGGCAAAGAAGCCCGTATCGTATTCATCTATCGGACAAAGAACCTTTTCATCAAGCAGTTTCTTATAGAATGTAAGGATCTGAGCCACATCATCTGCGTTAAGATTGTATTTGCCGTTCTCATCGAAAGTAGGCTTTCCGCTTAACTGCTCATAGTAGGAATACAGTATGAGCACGGTGTGCTTTTTAACGGATCCCAACACATAGATTCCGTCATCACGCATTACTTCCGCTGCGGAAAACAGGTCATCCCAGGAAGTGGGCACTTCAAGACCATACTGTTCAAACATAGACTGATTGTAACAGAGTATGGTTGTATTCATGGCTGTTGGAAGCGCATTCAGATGTCCGTTTACGGTTCCGTATTCCAAATACTCATCTCCGAAAGCGGAAAGGTCGATATAATCGGAAAGCTGATTCAGATCATAATACCCTGTTCCGTCTGCCGAATATCTGGAAAGCCAGGAATAGTTAATGAGCATGACATCGGTTTCGTTTCCGGACTCCATATATACCTGAGTCTTGGTTTCGAAACCGTTCCATTCGCCGTAGCGTATGCTGACATCAATGTCTGCGTTTTTCTGCTCAAACAGATCCACGCCTTCCATCATGTATTCATGTCTTTTATCGTTTCCCCACCATGCAAGGCTTATTCTTGTTTTTTGCTGCAGTTCCGTTTTGCTCTCACCTGCGGTACATGCCGAAAGAAGTATGGCAGATGCCAAAACGGGAAGCATCAGTTTGAATTTCTTCATAA
>CACYBJ010000021.1 GCA_902772565.1 uncultured Lachnospiraceae bacterium
GCTATTCCTGCCTGTTATTTCCGAGAATACCCAGCAAGTTGTCGGCAGCTTCGCTGACTCTTATGCAGTTTGTGTCCACCGTCACTCCGGCAGATGCCAGACGGTGCATGATATAGGTTACTTCCGGAGCCCTGAGCCCTATGCGCTCAAGGTCCTTGTATTTCATAAATACTCTCTTGGGGATGTCGTCATAAATAACTTTGCCGCCCCCAAGCACAATGATTCTTTCGGCAAATCTGGCCACGTGCTCCATGTTATGGGAAACCCAGATGATTGTACAGTTGGTTTCCCTATGGATTTTTCTGATGCTCTCAAGGATTTCATCCCTTCCCACCGGATCAAGTCCCGCGGTAGGCTCGTCCAGAATGAGCACCTCCGGCTGCATGGCAATGACTCCCGCAATGGTCACCCTTTTCTTCTGTCCGCCGGAAAGCTGAAATGGAGACTTTTCGTAATCCTCTTCGGGAATTCCCACCATTTCAAGAGCGGTACGCACCCGCCTGTCTATTTCTTCCTTATCGGTCAGGAAATTGGAAGGGCCAAAGGCCACATCTTTCTATATGTTCTCCTCAAACAGCTGATGGTCCGGATACTGAAATACCAGTCCCACCTTGCCTCGCAGGGCCTTTCTGTTATAGTTCGGAGCGTTAATATCCTCATCTTCAAAAAGCACACGGCCGCTTGTGGGCTTCACAAGGCCGTTAAGGTGCTGAATAAGCGTGGATTTGCCACAGCCTGTATGTCCGATCACAGCAACGAATTCACCCTTCTCAAAGCCGAGGTTGATATCTGTCAGGGCTTTTTTCTCGAAGGCAGTTCCCGGCTCATACACGTAGTTTACATTTTCAAGTTGTAACTGCATGCGGGTACCTCCTTATGAATTCGTCGGCAAATTCCTGCTCATTAAGGCAAACCGGCATTGGGTACCCTGCCAGAGTAAGCCTGTGGGCAAGATCGGTTGCCTGAGGAACATCAAGTCCAAGGCTCTTCATTTTATCCACATCGGCAAATACTTCCCTAGGGGTTCCTCCCATCTCGATTTTTCCTTTATTCATAACGTAAAGCCTGTCAGCATCCACCACTTCGTCCATGTGATGAGTGACAAGGATTACAGTCATACCTTCTTCTTTATTCAGTTTCTTTACGGTGCCGACAACTTCCGCTCTTCCGATTGGGTCAAGCATGGCTGTAGGCTCATCCAAAACTATGCATTTGGGGCGCATAGCAAGCACACCTGCTATGGCTACCCTCTGCTTCTGTCCGCCGGAAAGCCGGTTCGGGTCAGAGGCGGCATATGCCGTCATTCCTACCATATCAAGAGCTTCGCTTACGCGTTTGATGATCTTCTCTGTTGGCACACCCAGGTTTTCGGGACCGAAGGCTACATCTTCATCCACTACGGTAGCAATGATCTGATTGTCGGGATTCTGAAATACCATGCCCGCATCCTTTCTTATGGAAAGAATCAGGTCTTCGTCTTCGGTATCATTTTCGCAGACAAACACTTTTCCCTCGGTAGGGAAAAGAAGGGCGTTGATGTGCTTTGCCAGAGTTGATTTACCGGAACCGTTATGGCCCAGTATGGCTATGAAATCGCCCTGTTTAACATCCAGGGTAACATCATTAACCGCTCTGACATAATCCACTAGTTCGCCTTCCTCATTGCGCCTTGCAAAATCATGCGATAGATTTTTAATGTCTATTATTCCCAAAGTGTGCTCCTAAAAGGTAATTATAAAAAAGGGAGGATGAATTACCATCCTCCCTCTCAAAATCTTAATTATACAAGCTCAATCAGAACTTCAAGAGCAGCGTCGCCCTTTCTCTGACCGATCTTTACGATTCTTGTGTAACCGCCGTTATGCTTTGAATTAGCATACTTAGGAGCGATCTCATCGAAAAGCTTAGCTGCAACATCAACCTTTGTTGTTGCCTTCTTCTTTCCGAGTACTGAAGAATCTACTTTCTTTACAGGAAGTACATAAGAATTGATCTTTCTTCTTGCTGCAAGCTTAGAAGGCTTATCCTTCTTGATTTCTACTTCCTTGTCATCGTAAACAGTAACCTTCTTACCGTCTACAACTTCCTTAACTCTGTTTCCGTCCTTGTCCTTGCGGGCAACTTTCTTTGTAACGGTTACATTGTCAAAGTTATCTTTTTCTTTAACTGCAAGAGCGATAAGGCTCTCTGCAATCTTCTGAACTTCTTTTGCTTTAGCTTCAGTAGTAACCATCTTGCCGTTAACTAAGAGGCTTGTTACCTGACCTCTGAGCAACGCTCTTCTCTGAGAAGATGTTCTGCTGAGTTTTCTATAGCCTGACATAATTTTCCTCCTTGATACGCGGTGAAAAAGATTTATTCATCGCTCGATTTTAAAGATAAACCAAGCTCTTTCAGCTTGTTAAGTACTTCATCCAATGACTTACGGCCAAGATTTCTGACCTTCATCATGTCTTCTGTTGTTTTATTTGTTAATTCTTCAACAGTGTTGATGTTAGCTCTCTTAAGGCAGTTGAAAGAACGTACTGAAAGTTCAAGGTCATCGATACTCATTTCAAGTACCTTACCCTTTTCATCATCCTTTGGTTTAGCCATTACCTCAGCATCCTGAGCACTCTCAGAAAGATCAATGAAGGACTTAAGATGCTCGCTGAGCACCTTTGCTGCAAGACTTACAGCATCATCGGGAGCAATTGTTCCGTTGGTAAATACATCAAGAGTAAGCTTGTCATAGTCAGTGATCTGGCCGACACGGGTATTCTCAACTGTAACATTTACACGCTCAATAGGTGTGTAAATACTGTCAACGGAAATAGTTCCGATAGATGAACTATCCTTTTTATTCTTCTCAGAGCTTACGTAACCTCTTCCTCTGGTGATAGTAAGTTCCATGTAAAGCTTGGAATCTGCACCGTTTAAGTGCGCAATAACCTGATCCTTGTTGATGATTTCAATATCCTGATCAACATGGATGTCAGCTGCCGTAATTGTACCCTCACCGGTGAAATCAATGTAAGCAACCTTAGGCTCGTCAGAGTCACTGTTGTTCTTGATTGCAAGGCTCTTGATATTCATGATAATCTCGGTTACATCTTCATGTACGCCCGGAATTGTAGAAAACTCATGAACAACGCCATCAATCTTGATCTGGCTTACAGCCGCACCCGGAAGTGAGGAAAGCATGATCCTTCTTAAAGAGTTACCGAGAGTAATTCCGTAACCTCTTTCAAGGGGTTCACAAATAAAACGTCCATATTTACCGTTTTTCGAAATTTCTGCAATTTCAATCTTTGGTTTCTCAAAATCAAACATATCTGACCCTCCTTATGGGAGTTGGAATCGGACCCTTTATTATTTAGAGTACAATTCGACAATAAGCACTTCGTTTACAGGAACATCGATTTCTTCTCTTGTAGGATAGGACTTAACTGTACCTGTAAGATTATCCTGGTCTGATTCGAGCCAAGCAGGAACGGATCTGCCCTTAGTTACTTCGACAACATCCTTGAATCTCTGTCCGGCCTTGTTCTTTGCCTTTTCGGAAACTGTGATAACATCTCCTGCCTTTACAGCATATGAAGGAATGTTAACTGTCTTTCCGTTAACCTGAATGTGCTTATGATCAACGATCTGTCTTGCTTCTACTCTTGTTCTTGCGAAACCAAGACGGAAAACTACGTTGTCAAGTCTTGTCTCAAGAAGGACCATAAGGTTCTCACCTGTTGTGCCGAACTTAGCCTTCTGAGCCTTTTCATAGTAATTGCGGAATGGCTTCTCAAGTACACCGTAGATGAACTTAGCCTTCTGCTTTTCTCTTAACTGATTACCATAGTCACTAACTTTTTTGCCTGCTCTTAAGTTCTTTCTGTTTGACTTCTTGTCAATACCGAGAACATAAGGTTCAATACCGAGACTTCTGCATCTCTTTAAAACAGGGCTCATATCTCTTGCCATGTTATATATCCTCCTTAATCAGACTCTTCTGCGCTTTGGTGGGCGGCAACCATTGTGAGGAACCGGTGTAACGTCGCAGATGCTTGTTACGTTGATTCCGCATGCCTGAAGTGCACGGATTGCTGCTTCACGTCCTGAACCAGGTCCCTTAACGAAAACGTCAACAGACTTAAGTCCCTGTGTCACTGCTGTCTTAGCGGCAGTCTCTGCTGCCATCTGAGCTGCATAAGGAGTGGATTTTCTTGAACCTCTGAATCCTAAGCCGCCTGCGCTGGCCCATGATATAGCGTTACCCTCAGCATCAGTGAGTGTAACAATAGTATTATTGAATGAAGACTGGATATGTGCCTGTCCGCGATCAAGAACTTTCTTGACACGCTTCTTTGCAGCTGTCTTCTTTGATGATGCTGCTACTTTCTTAGCCATCACTTAACCTCCTGATAGATTAATTTAAAGTATTATTTCTTCTTGTTTGCTACAGTACGCTTAGGACCTTTACGGGTTCTTGCGTTTGTCTTAGTCTTCTGTCCACGAACAGGGAGACCCTTTCTGTGACGAATGCCTCTGTAGCATCCCATTTCCTGAAGTCGCTTGATGTTAAGAGCAACTTCTCTCTTTAAATCACCTTCTACGAGGTAATCAGCATCGATGACATCACGGATTCTGCTAACTTCTTCATCCGTAAGGTCACGGCATCTTGTGTCCGGATTGACATTTGCCTTTTCCAGAATCTTGGTTGCACTTACTCTGCCTATACCGTAAACATAAGTAAGTCCGATTTCTACACGTTTCTCTCTTGGTAAATCAACACCACTGATACGAGCCATGTATTTTTCCTCCGTTAATAATCTTTTGTGGGAATATTCCCAATCGAGAGAATCTCCCGTGCCGGGTTCTTTCCGGCTCAGCCGCTTTAAACCATGACCCCGGTAACCTTACCGGCGAAAGGACCAGGATAATGACGAGGTCCTAAAGAACATCCCTATTGCATTTCGGTGCGGGACGCCCCCACGGTATCACAATTGGTTTATTGTAACACAAAAAGCAAGAACATTACTGTATATAGGAAACGGTGTTCCTGTTACACCGTATATCAGCCCTGTCTCTGTTTGTGTCTTGGGTTCTCGCATATAACCATTATGCGGCCCTTTCTCTTGATGATCTTGCACTTTTCGCAGATCGGTTTTACTGAAGCTCTTACTTTCATAATAACCTCCAATGTCTTGAGCATCCTGTTACATCTACGCCCACGATGCTCTCCGCAAGGCGCAAAGGGACCCTAAAAACGCAAAAGTCCACTTGGCATTCTAACACATAGCAAATTAGAATGCAAGTGGAAATTTTACTTTTTTATAGATGTTTTTTATTGTTAAAGACTATTTGTCTCTCCAGATAATTCTGCCTTTTGTAAGGTCATAAGGTGACATCTCAAGAGTAACCTTATCACCCGGGACAATCTTGATGTAATTCATTCTGAGCTTTCCGCTGATGTGCGCCAGAACAATGTGTCCGTTTTCGATTTCAACTTTGAACATGGCGTTGGGAAGCTTTTCAACTACCTTACCTTCAATTTCAAGAACGTCTGCCTTTGACATAAATACCTCCGTCTGATTATTTAAGTATCTGCATGATACTGTTAAATACTACATCAACATCCTGTGTTCCGTCAACAGTCATTAAGATTCCGGCATTGTTATAGAAATCAATGAGAGGCTGTGTCTGCTCATGATATACCGAAAGTCTCTTCTGTACGGTTTCCGGCTTGTCATCATCTCTGATCATGAGTTCGCCTCCGCAGAGATCGCATATGCCTTCAACCTTTGTAGGATTGTACTTAATATGGAAGGTTCCGCCGCAAGCTGCGCAGGCTCTTCTTCCGCTCATTCTTGTAACAATCTTTTCATCCGGAACATCTACGTCAATGGCGAAGTCCAGCTTGTCGCCCTTGTCGGCAAGACTCTTAGCGAGTGCTTCTGCCTGAGCGATGGTTCTCGGGAATCCGTCAAGAACATAGCCTGATGCACAATCCGGCTCAGCGAAACGGTCCATGATGAGTTCAAGTGTGAGTGAATCAGGAACAAGTTTTCCTTCATCCATGTATGCCTTTGCTCTCTTACCGAGTTCTGTGCCGTTCTTTATATTTGCTCTGAAAATGTCTCCTGTAGAAATGTGAGGAATGTTGTACTCAGCGGCAATCTTCTTTGCCTGAGTTCCTTTTCCCGCACCGGGAGCTCCTAACATAACAATTTTCATATTCTTACTACCTTATCACAAAATAAGAGGGCAAACCCCTAAGGGCCTGCCCTCAAATCAATTAAGCATTTAAAAATCCTTTATAATGACGTTCAACCATCATAGATTCGATCTGCTTTAATGTTTCAAGGACAACACCTACGATAATGATAAGTGATGTTCCGCCGAATGAAACTCTTGCGTTGAATACTCCCGCAAATACGATTGGGAGAAGTGCAACGATACTGAGCATGATAGCACCGATAAATACGATTCTGTTAAGAATAGTTGTAAGGTGCTCTGTGGTAGGCTTGCCGGGACGAATACCCGGAATGAATCCACCTGACTTCTTCATGTTGTTTGCTACTTCCATAGGGTTAAATGTAACACTTGTATAGAAGTAAGCAAAGAAGATGATGAGAAGTACATAGATTACTGCTCCAAGAGTATACTTGAACTCATCCATGCTGTCGAAATTAAACCAGTTTGAATCATTAATCAGATAAAGGAACTTCTGGAAAAATGATGCAGATGAACCTGTTGCTCCCTTTACTCCAAGGAATGAAGCAATAATAATCGGGAACTGGAATAATGAAATAGCGAAGATTACAGGGATAACGCCCGAGGTGTTAACCTTTAACGGGATGAAAGAGCCCTGACCTCCCATAAGTCTTCTTCCAACGATTTTCTGGCTGTACTGTACCGGTATTCTTCTGATAGCATCCTGAAGAAGGATGATGAATACAACAGTTACTATTACAACGGCTGCAATGATGAAGCCTGCAAGAACACCCTTAGGAACTGAATCGGCACCCTTGATGAATACCTGATAAAGATTCTTGAAGTCCGAAGGAAGCTTTGCAATGATGTTAATAGTAAGGATAATAGATACGCCGTTACCTACACCATATTCGGTGATATTCTCACCAAGCCACATAAGGAAAGCAGAACCTGCTGTGAATGTAACCATGATGAGAATGATTGTAAGTACGCCACTCTTGCTTGTATATCCGTTGTTAGAGAAACCGATTGCCATTGCACCTGACTCAATAAGAGCGAGTACGATGGTAAGGTATCTGGAGATCTCTGCAATCTTCTTTCTTCCGGTCTCTCCGTCTTTCTGCATTTCAGCAAGTGCCGGGATGGCAATTGTCATGAGCTGCATGATAATTGAAGAGTTAATGTACGGGGAGATGTTCAATGCGAGGATGGACATCTGTGTGAATGAACCACCTGTAAGTGCATCGAAGAATCCCAGTTCCATGTTTGAAAGCCATGAAGATACAAGTTCCTGGTTAATACCCGGAGCAGGGATCTGACAACCTAAACGAACGACAACAAGACAAAAGAGGACAAAGAAAATTCTTTTCCTTAAATCTTTTACCTTAAATGCGTTTACCAGTGTCTTGAACATATTAGATTACCTCTGCGGTGCCTCCAAGTGCCTCGATTTTTTCCTTTGCACTTGCGCTGTATGCGTTAACCTTAACATTAAGTTTCTTTGTGAGTTCGCCGTTACCGAGAATCTTTACACCATCACGTGTATGGCTGATGAGACCCTTAGCGATAAGGCTTGCTGCAGTTACTTCTTCGCCGTCTTCAAATCTGTTGAGCATGCTTACGTTTACTGCAACAATGTCCTTAGTGTTAATGTTCTTGAATCCGCGCTTAGGAAGTCTTCTGTATAAAGGCATCTGACCACCTTCAAAACCTGTACGCGGTGCTCCTGAACGAGCCTTCTGACCCTTATGGCCCTTACCGGCTGTCTTTCCGTTTCCTGAACCGTGACCACGTCCGCGTCTGAACGCATCACTGTGCTTGGAACCTTCTGCCGGCTTTAACTCTGATAAATTCATAGTTGCCCTCCTATACTTCTTCTACCTTAACCAGGTGACGAACCTGCTGGATCATTCCCTTGGTTGCTGCATTATCAGGAAGAACCTTGCTTGCACCGATCTTCTTGAGACCAAGTGCTTCAACTGTCTTCTTGTGTTTAGGAATTGCACCTATGGTAGACTTTACTAATGTTATTTTTAACTCTGCCATAATATATTTGCCTCCTATAAATCACTTACGGAAATACCACGCTTTGCAGCAACTTCCTCAGGAGTCTTAAGATTCTTTAAGCCTTCGATAGTTGCGAGAACAACGTTCTGCTTATTGTGGGAACCGAGTAACTTTGTACGGATGTTTCTGTAACCGGCAATCTCAAGTACTGAACGAGCAGGACCTCCGGCGATGATACCTGTACCTTCGGGAGCTCTCTTGATGAGAACGTTTGCACTGCCGAATGTACCGATGAAATCGTGAGGAACACTTCCGTTCTTGTCGATAGGAAGAGAAACCATGTGCTTGATTGCATCTTCCTTACCCTTACGGATTGCTTCAGGAACTTCAGTTGCTTTTCCGAGACCTGCGCCTACGCGACCGTTGCCGTCACCGACGATAACAAGTGCTGCGAAACGCATGTGACGTCCACCCTTAACAACCTTGGTAACTCGCTTGATTGCTACAACCTTGTCCTTTAATTCTGACTGGCTGGCATCTATATTCTGTCTCATGTGATAACCTCCTAAAATACCAGACCAGCTTCACGAGCTGCTTCTGCTAATGCCTGAACTTTTCCGGCGTATATGAATCCGCCTCTGTCAAATACAACTTCTTTGATTCCTGCAGCCTGAGCCTTTTCAGCGATAGCTTTTCCAAGTGCGGATGCTGCTGCTACATCATTTGTCTTCTCAAGACCAAGGTCCTTATCGAGAGTTGAAGCTGCAACGAGAGTCTTTCCGGCAACGTCATCAATGATCTGCACATACATGTGCTTGTTGCTTCTGAAAACTGCTAAACGCGGCATTTCAGGTGTGCCGGAGAAACGATTACGGATTCTGAGATGCTTTTTAGCACGAACTTCAGATCTGTTCTTTTTACTAACCATTACTTTTCTCCTTTCTACTTCTTACCTGTCTTACCGACTTTACGCTTGATCACTTCATCAGCATACTTGATTCCCTTGCCCTTGTATGGTTCCGGTCCTCTCTTCTCTCTGATTTCAGCGGCATACTGTCCTACTTTTTCCTTGTCGATACCCTTAACAGTGATCTTGTTCTGTCCTTCAAGAACAGTCTCGATACCGTCAGGATCAACCATGATTACCGGATGAGAGTAGCCAAGGATAAGTGTAAGTTCCTTACCCTGCTTCTGTGCTCTGTAACCAACACCGTTTACTTCAAGCACTTTCTCATATCCGTCAGTAACACCCTTAACCATGTTGGCAAGGAGTGTTCTTGTAAGTCCGTGTAAGGACTTGTTTCTCTTTAAATCGTTAGGTCTGTTGACAACTACTTCTGCGCCTTCAACCTTGATTTCCATCTCAGGTGCAAGTGCTCTTGAAAGTGTGCCCTTAGGACCCTTTACAGTCACAAAATTATTTTCTGCTATATCTATGGTTACGCCCGCAGGTATAGCGATCGGCATTTTTCCAATACGTGACATGCCCGTACCTCCTGTTTAATATTACCAGATGTAAGCAATTACTTCGCCGCCTACGTTAAGGCTTCTTGCTTCTTTATCTGTGATGATTCCCTTGTTTGTAGAAACGATAGCAATTCCAAGACCGCCAAGTACATGAGGAAGTTCATCCTTACCTGCATATACACGAAGACCCGGCTTTGAAATTCTCTTGAGACCGGTAATAGTCTTCTCTGACTTGTTCTTACCGTACTTAAGAGTAATATGGATGTTGCTGAAGTTTCCGGCGTCTACGATCTCGTAAGCCTTGATATAACCTTCTTTAAGAAGAATATCTGCGATAGCAACCTTGATCTTAGAAGCGGGAACATCCACAGTATCATGTTTTGCAGTATTTGCATTACGGATTCTTGTAAGCATATCTGCAATAGGATCACTCATTGTCATTGATATTTACCTCCATTAATAATCGGATTGCTTTACCAGCTTGCTTTTCTTACGCCAGGGATTTCGCCCTTGTAAGCTAATTCACGGAAGCAGACTCTGCAGATCCCGTACTTCTTTAAAACAGAATGTGGACGACCGCAAATTCTGCAACGTGAGTACTCACGAACCTTAAACTTCTGCGGACGCTGCTGTTTAACTTTCATTGATGTCTTAGCCATCTAACTGTCCTCCTACTTAGCAAACGGCATACCGAAGAATCTGAGAAGCTCACGAGCTTCCTCGTCAGTCTTGGCCGTTGTAACGATGATTACGTCCATTCCGCGAACCTTGTCTACCTTATCGTATTCAATTTCCGGGAAGATGAGCTGTTCCTTAAGGCCGAGAGCGTAGTTACCTCTTCCGTCGAAAGAGTCAGCGCTTACGCCTCTGAAGTCACGTACTCGAGGAAGAGAAAGATTTACGAGTCTGTCAAGGAAATCGTACATTCTGTCTCCACGAAGTGTAACTTTACAGCCGATAGCAAGACCTTCTCTGATCTTGAAGTTAGCGATTGACTTTTTAGCCTTTGTAATAACCGGCTTCTGTCCTGAAATAATCTCGAGATCCTTTACTGCATTCTCAAGAACCTTGGCATTGTCCTTTGCTTCGCCGACGCCCATGTTGATGACGATCTTGTCAAGCTTAGGAATCTGCATTACATTCTTGTAACCGAACTTTTCCTGCATAGCAGGAGCGATCTCGTTCTGATATTGCTCTTTTAATCTATTCAATTTAAGAGACCTCCTGTTTCGTCTTAGTCAATAACATCACCGGTAGACTTGGCAATACGTACTTTCTTGCCGCCTTCTACCTTGAAGCCAACTCTTGTAGGCTGTCCCTTGTGAACATACATTACGTTAGAAGCGTCAATTGCTGCTTCCTGGTGTGTGATGCCACCCTTAGGATTTGCCTGTGAAGGCTTTGTGTGCTTAGTCACCATGTTAGCGCCTTCGACAACGACCTTGCCGTCTTTTACGGAAAGGACCTTGCCTTCTTTGCCTTTATCTTTTCCAACGATTACTCTTACAGTATCGTTTTTCTTGATTTTAGAAGTTGCCATTGGTTTCCTCCTTATAATACTTCCGGAGCAAGTGATACGATCTTCATGAACTTGTGATCACGAAGTTCTCTTGCTACAGGTCCAAAGATACGAGTTCCTACCGGTGTGAGATCATCTTTGATGATTACGGCAGCATTCTCGTCGAAGCGGATATAAGAACCATCTTTACGGCGAACACTCTTTACTGTACGAACTACAACGGCCTTAACTACATCACCCTTCTTTACGGAACCGCCCGGATTGGCGTCCTTAACTGAAGCAACGATGATGTCGCCTACTCCTGCATATTTTCTAACAGATCCGCCGAGTACTCTGATACAGAGAAGTTCTTTAGCGCCGGTATTATCAGCAACCTTAAGTCTGGTTTCTGTCTGAATCATTTTAATACTCCTTTCAGTAAAGAACTTAATTACTTAGCTCTTTCGATAACTTCAACAAGTCTCCATCTCTTATCCTTGGAGAGCGGTCTTGTTTCCATAACTTTAACTCTGTCACCTATCTTGCACTCGTTATTCTCGTCATGAGCCTTAAGCTTGTAAGTTCTCTTAACGATCTTTCCGTAGAGCGGATGCTTAACGTTGTCAACGATAGCAACAACGATAGTCTTGTCCATCTTATCACTGACTACCTGTCCGATACGAGTCTTTCTAAGATTTCTTTCCACTGTTTTTCTCCTTTCAAGAGATCGATTACTCTGTCACATTTGCCTTGGCAGCAATGACAGTCTGGATTCTTGCGATATTCTTTCTTACTTCTTTGATTCTGCTTGTGTTATCTAACTGGTTAGTAGCATTCTGGAATCTTAAGTTGAAGAGCTCCTTTTTAGCTGATACAAGTTCTTCATTTAACTCTGTAACAGATAAAGCTCTTAAATCATCATTAAACTTTTTAGACTTCATCAGTGTTACCTCCTACTGCTGCTTCCCTCTTCATGAACTTGCACTTGCAAGGAAGTTTATGCATAGCAAGTCTGAGAGCTTCTTTAGCAACATCTTCTGCAACGCCGTCAACCTCAAAGAGCACACGGCCCGGTTTAACAACGGCTACCCAGTATTCAACTGTTCCCTTACCTGAACCCATTCGAGTTTCAGCAGGCTTAGCTGTTACCGGCTTATCAGGGAAGATCTTAATCCATACCTTACCGCCACGCTTAAGGTAACGGTTGATAGCGATACGGGCTGCTTCGATCTGATTTGATTTAATCCAACATGGCTCTGTAGCGACAAGACCAAATGCTCCGTGAGTAATGGTGTTGCCTCTTAAAGCCTTACCTCTCATAGTACCGCGAAACTGTTTACGATGTTTCACTCTCTTTGGCATTAACATTATTTATCGCTCCCTTCTTTCTTTCCCTTTTTTGTTGGGAGTACCTGACCATTGTTGATCCATACCTTAACACCAACTTTTCCGTAAGTTGTGTTAGCTTCTGCAAAACCATAGTCAATGTCAGCACGAAGTGTCTGAAGCGGAATGTTACCCTCGCTGTAGAACTCTCTACGAGCCATATCAGCACCGCCAAGACGACCGGAAACAGATGTCTTGATACCAAGAGCGCCTGCCTTCATTGTTCTGGACATAACTGACTTCATTGCACGTCTGAAGGAAACACGGTTCTCAAGCTGGCGAGCGATATCTGCTGCAACAAGCTGTGCATCTGTATCGGGCTTCTTGATTTCCTTAATATCAATGCTTACCTTCTTTGTAACGAGCTTCTGTACTTCTGCTCTTAACTTCTCGATTTCTGAACCCTGCTTACCGATGATCACACCCGGTCTTGCAGTAGAAACGATTACTTTAACTTTATCGGATACACGCTCGATCTGAATATCAGATACGCTGGCATTTGCAAGTCTCTTCTGGAGAAATGCTCTGATGTTGTGATCTTCGATAAGGCAATCAGCAAAATCTGCTTCGGCATACCATCTGGAGCCCCAGCCTTTAATAACACCGACTCTTAATCCATGCGGATTTACTTTCTGTCCCATGCTTTCCTCCTACTTTTCGTCAAGAACAACTGTGATGTTGCTCATTCTCTTTAAGATTCTGTATGCTCTACCCTGAGCTCTTGGATGGATTCTCTTCATTGTAGGTGCTTCGTTAGCGTAGCACTCTGCAATGTAAAGCTTTGTGATATCCATACCATTGTTGTTCTCAGCGTTTGCAATTGCCGATTTTAATAATTTCTCTATTACTCTTGAAGCATATCTTGGGTTATATGCAAGTATACCAAGAGCTGTTTCCACATCCTTGCCTCTGATAGCATCAAGAACGAAACAAGCCTTCTGAACTGAAACTCTTGCGTAAGAAAGCTTAGCGCTAGGTCTCTTCTCTCTCTGGTTTTCGTTTCTTTCTCTCTTTATCTGGGATCTATGTCCTCTTGCCATGGATGTTCCTCCTTTCAAATGTTAAGCGGCTCTCCGCTTGTAATGCTTCCTGCTGTTTATGCATTTAATGCAATCATTACAGCAAATTAACGTGACTTCTTTTCATCCTTGCCATGACCCTTGAAAGTTCTTGTAGCAACGAACTCTCCGAGCTTATGGCCAATCATATCTTCTGTGATATATACGGGCACATGCTTTCTTCCGTCATAAACGGCAATGGTGTGACCTACGAAAGAAGGGAAGATTGTGGAACGGCGTGACCATGTCTTGATAACAGACTTTTCGTTTGCGCTGTTCATAGCTTCAACCTTCTTAGCAAGAGACTCATCGATGAATGGTCCCTTCTTTACTGAACGTGCCATAGTTTACCTCCTAGTTGGTTAATGCCTTTCCGTTTCTTCTTCTGATGATAAGCTTGTTAGATGACTTATTCTTCTTACGTGTCTTAAGACCAAGTGCAGGCTTGCCCCAAGGTGTGCTTGGACCTGGGCGACCGATTGGTGCTCTACCTTCACCACCACCGTGTGGATGGTCATTCGGGTTCATTACGGAACCTCTGACTGTAGGACGAATACCCATGTTACGCTTACGGCCGGCTTTACCAACCTTTACAAGTTCGTGGTCTCCGTTTCCGATAACACCGATTGTTGCACGGCAGATGATCGGAACCATTCTCATTTCGCCTGAAGGAAGACGAAGTGTTGCATACTTACCTTCCTTAGCCATGAGCTGAGCGGAAAGACCTGCTGAACGAACGAGCTGTCCACCCTTACCGGGATAGAGCTCAATGTTATGAACGAGTGTACCGATAGGCATGTTCTCAAGTGGGAGGCAGTTGCCGTTCTTGATTTCAGCCTTAGGGCCGTTCTCAACCTTGTCACCTACCGAAAGGCCTTCAGGAGCGAGGATGTATGTCTTCTCACCATCGGCATATGCGATAAGTGCAATGTTTGCTGTTCTGTTAGGATCGTACTCGATTGTCTTTACTGTTCCCGGAACTCCGTCCTTACGTCTCTTGAAATCGATGATTCTGTATTTTCTTCTGGAACCGCCGCCCTGATGTCTGACGGTTATCTTACCCTGACTGTTACGTCCGGCATTCTTCTTGAGACTGACAACAAGTGACTTCTCAGGCTTTGAAGTTGTTACTTCAGCGTAGTCAAGAGCTGTCATGTTTCTTCTTGAAGAGGTATATGGGTTAAATGTTTTAATTCCCATTTCTTTAACTCCTTTCGAATGAATACTTCAGGTTAACTTTTACAGACCTGCGAAGATTTCGATGTCTGCACTGTCAGCAGTAAGCTTAACTACAGCCTTCTTACGATCTGCTGTGTAGCCGCTTGTTCTGCCTCTTCTCTTTTCCTTACCGTTAACTGTAGAAGTATTAACACTGTCAACCTTTGTTCCTGCGAACATCTTCTCAACGGCTTCCTTCACCTGAGACTTGGTTGCATCTGTATGTACATAGAAGGTGTACTTCTTATCTGACATATCATTCATGCTCTTTTCAGTGATGACCGGAGAAAGAATTACGTCATAGTATTTTAAGTCTGCCATTATGCGTATACCTCCTGGATCTTTTCAGCCGCATCCTTAGTGATTACGAGGTTCTCGTACTTGAGGATGTCATAAACGCTAATTGCATTTGAAGGAACAGTTCTTACTCCTTCAAGGTTTCTTGCAGAAAGAACAAGATTATTGTTTACATCTGCAGTAACAACAAGAGCCTTGTTGAGCTTAAGTGCATCAAGGAGAGCCTTAACCGGCTTTGTCTTGATTTCTGCGAAGTCAAGGTCTTCCATAACGAAGATCTTCTCTTCTGCAACTCTTGAAGAAAGTGCAGACTTGATAGCTGCTGCCTTTTCTTTCTTGTTCATGCTCTTGGAATAATCTCTCGGCTTTGGTGCGAATACTACGCCACCGCCTGTCCACTGAGGAGAACGTGTTGAACCCTGTCTTGCATGACCGGTTCCCTTCTGTCTCCAAGGCTTTCTGCCACCGCCGCTTACTTCTGAACGAGTGAGTGCGCTCTGTGTTCCCTGACGCTTGTTAGCAAGCTGTGAAACTACGGCGAGATGCATAAGATGCTCATTTACATCTACTGCGAAGACTGCATCGTTAAGGTCAAATGAACCTGTCTTAGCGCCTTCTTTATTATAAACACTTACGTTTGCCATTTTGTTTCTCCTTTCCTAATCTTAGTTGTTTGCCTTAACGGCTTCCTTAACTACGATTAAGGATTTCTTTGCTCCAGGAACAGCACCCTTAACAAGAAGCATGTTGTTCTCAAGGTCAACTCTGACAACTTCAAGGTTCTGGATTGTCACATTAAGTGAACCCATGTGTCCAGGCATGTGCTTGCCCTTGAACACGCGACCCGGGGTAGTAGCCGGACCGTTTGAACCAGCATGTCTGTGATACTTTGAACCGTGGCCCATAGGTCCTCTTGAGAGACCGTGTCTCTTAATGGCACCCTGATAACCATGACCCTTTGTAACACCGGAAACATCGATCTTGTCTCCTGCTGCAAAGATGTCAGCCTTGATTTCCTGACCAACTGTGTATTCTGAAGAGTTCTCAAACTTAAATTCCTTGAGATATCTCTTTACGGCAACTCCTGCCTTTGCGAAGATTCCAGCCTTTGGCTTGTTAACAAGCTTTTCTCTGATGTCACCGAAACCAACCTGAACTGCTTCATAACCGTCTGTCTCATTGTTCTTTACCTGAGTAACAACACATGGACCGGCCTGAAGTACTGTGACCGGAACGAACTGGCCTTCTTCATTGAAGATCTGAGTCATTCCAACCTTTGTAGCTAAAATAGCTTTCTTCATGTTTTTTCCTCCTGTTAAATCTACAGCGGACCTTCACGCGGAAGGTCATACTAAATTCGGAAAGAAGTCTGTTGTATTCTAAAACTCTCTCCTAAGCTTTTGCCTTAAAGATGATTATTTTGTGATCATCTTGATGCTGATGAATACACCTGCAGGCATCTCGAGTCTCTGAAGAGCATCTGTTGTCTTCTGGCCCGGGTCGATGATATCGATCAGTCTCTTGTGAGTTCTCTGCTCGAACTGCTCACGTGAATCCTTATACTTGTGAGTAGCGCGGAGGATTGTGACAACTTCCTTCTTAGTAGGCATCGGAACAGGACCGCTAACCTTAGCGCCGTTCTTCTTTACGTTCTCCACAATCTTTGCTGCAGATGCATCAATCAACTGATGATCATACGCCTTTAATGTAATTCTCATTACGTTGCTTGCCATAATAGCCGCCTCCTTTTCGTACTTTTCGGTACACAAGTGGTGACTGTACACTCCTCCGTGTGTTTCCTGCCCTGCCATAAAAAATACCAAGCAAATAAAACTTTGCTTGGTCTCCATACCGCAGTGCCTTCGTTGCGCACGGTTTATCTGCCTTAAGGCAGAAAACATTGGTACAGTGACTTGTCGCCAGTTTTCATAACTTGACATTCGCTCTGCGTAAAAACCTACCTCGTCATGCGGGTAGCAACCTCACGCTTCAACGCTATCAACGTCACAACATTTGCAATTATACTAGCACCGTTAATATTTTGCAACGATTTTTTGTATTTTTTAGCCTCTGATTATTTTACAAACTTTCACAAACTTAAGGCATTTTTTTGTGCATTTTGCACAACGTCCTATATTTAGGGGTAATTCTCTTCTATAATATACAAAACAGGCAGATGCGAACTGCATCTGCCCGGTATATCTATTTCTTCTCCCATCGTCCGCTTGCGCCGCAGGGAAGCACCAGACCGTTTGAGGAAACGGGGAGGCCTACTTCATCTGCCGTAACGCTGCCGCCGTACTTCGAAACCACTTCCGTATTGATAAGGTAACTAAGCACTGCCGGCTGTAGTCCTGTAGTATAGGAATTGATAAGGAAGAAAAGGGCATCGTCAGATAAAAGCTGCGCTGTGAGCTTTACGAAATCATGAATGGAATCTTCTATCTTCCAGACCTCGCCTTTGGGACCTCTTCCGTAAGACGGCGGATCCATTATGATGCCGTCGTACTTATTGCCTCTTCTGATTTCCCGCTCTACCAGTTTTTTGCAGTCGTCTACCAGATATCTGATGGGAGCGTCTCCAAGGCCGGAGCTTTGAGCGTTGTCCTTGGCCCAGGCCACCATACCCTTGCTTGCATCTACATGAGTAACACTTGCGCCTGCCGCTGCAGCTGCAACCGTAGCTCCGCCGGTATAGGCAAAAAGGTTAAGAACTTTTATTTCCCTGTCAGGACTCTCTGTCTTTGCTTTCTTTATTATAGAAGAAAACCATTCCCAATTGGCTGCCTGCTCCGGAAACAGTCCGGTATGCTTAAAAGCAAAGGGCTGAAGCCAGAACTTAAGTCCCAGTGAGTCATAGGATATCTTCCACTTTTCCGGCAAAGCATTAAAGTCCCATTCTCCGCCGCCCTTGCTGCTTCTGTGGTAATGTCCGTCGGGACTCGTCCACCTTTTATCCATCCTGGGAGTATTCCAGATAACCTGCGGATCGGGACGTACAAGTATATACTTTCCCCAGCGTTCAAGTTTTTCTTTTGAAGAAGTATCAATCACTTCGTAATCTTTCCAGCCGTCAGCTAGCCACATCAGGATACCCCTGCCTTTCTTTTTACTGTTTAATCCAATGCATAATAACACATATATTCATACGGAATCAACAGGCACATTGCCTTTCCCATAAAAATAAAGCCGGGCGCCACCCGGGCGTCCGGCTCTGGAATCATTATCTTTTTACAAAGATTACTCTTCGTCAGCTGCTTCTGTAGCAGGAGCTGCTTCTGCTTCTCCACCTTCGGTAGCTGTTTCAAGCTGTCCGAGACTTGCCTTTAAAGCTGCAAGTTCTGCATCCACATCGGCATCTACAGCATACTTGTTTGTAAGATCCTTGATTGTATTTGTCTGCTCTGAAGCATTAAGCTCAGCCATAGCATTGGCTTCATCAAGTTTCTTGTTGGCAAGTGCTTCATACTTCTCGAAGCTTGCGATAGAGTTGTTGGCTGTTGCAACTGAGCTTGTAAGTTTGTTAACATGCTCCTGAGCCTTGGCAACAGCAAGTTTGCTCTTGATAGTTTCTTTACGAAGTTCGATTTCCTTGATATCGTTGGTGAGCTTGTCATGCATCTCACGCATCTTCTTGGAATTCTCTACAGCTACGTTGTAGGTTGTCTGATAGGAAGCAAGCTTTGTTGTAAGAGCAGCCTTCTCTGCAAGGAACTGCTTTGCATCCGCATCGTTACCTGCTTCAACGGCCTTAATAGCATAGCTCTGCATTTTGTTGATCTGTTCGTTGCACTGATCAAGGTCACGCTTTGCAGCTGTTTCCTGTGCCATTACAGCAGCGGTTTCTTTCTTAACCTCAACAAGGTCGCTTGTAAGGTTTCTTAAGCACTGATCAATCATCTTCTCAGGATCTTCAGCCTTGTCAAGAAGAGCATTGATGTTTGCTGACATGATATCTTTGAATCTGGACAAAATTCCCATAATGTAAACCCTCCTTAGGATTTTTAAAATTTTCTGAAATAATTATACATAAAATATATATAAAATAAAAGGGTGTTTTTTTAAGAAAAGAAAGATAATATACCATATATTCGCGATATACTATATACTAACTATTACCGTAAATCGAAATAGAAAATACACGAGCGAAAACAGGATACATTCGAACATGAACCACTACTACAGCGCAAATGATTATTACAAACAGACTTTTGGCAGCAAAGTTTACCGGCTGGCACTCTCTTCCGGGCTCACCTGCCCCAACCGCGACGGAAAGGCCGGTTTCGGCGGATGCACCTTCTGCTCCGAATCCGGAAGCGGAGATTTTTCCTTTTCTGTGAATGAACTGGATAAGGCAAAGGCCCTGGTGAAATCAAAAGGTGCAGAAAAATTCATATCATACTTTCAGTCCTACACAGGAACCTACGGAGATATAAGCCTGCTGAAAAACATGTATGAAAAGGCACTGTCCCCGGATGATGTCTGCGCCCTGAGCGTTGCGACCCGCCCGGACTGCATTCCCGACAGCGTAATATCACTTTTGACCGATCTGCGTAAAGCCTATAACAAACCGATTTACATTGAACTCGGGCTGCAGACCACGGACGACGAAGTTGCGGCATCTTTTAACAGAGGGTATAAAACAGAAGTGTATTTTGATACCCTTGAAAGGCTGAAATCCGCCGGCATTCCTGTAATAGTCCATATGATCATGGGACTTCCGACTGAAACTCCCGAAAAAATAATAAAAAACGTGGCATGCGCGGCATCTGCCGGAATACACGGTATCAAGCTTTCGCTTCTTCACATAATAAAAGGGACTCCCATGGAAGCGGTTTATGAGTCACATCCCGAGTGTTTTCATCTGACAGAGAAAGAAATATATATAAAAACACTGGCGGATTGTCTTGAAGTGATTCCCAAAAATATTGTAATATATAGAATCACAGGGGATGCACCGAAATCACTTCTTGTCGCTCCCACATTTACGGCTGACAAAAAGTCGGTTTTAAACAGCATTAATAAATACCTTGACGATAACAATATCGTACAGGGAAGCAAAGCATAAAGGATATAGTATGGAACCCGAAACACTGATGCTTTACAAGCTCATAGTACTTTACATTTTAAACCACGTGGACTTTCCGATGTCCAATTCCCAGCTTACGGATTTTATGACGGAAAAAGGCTATACGGGATACTTCAACATTCAGCAGGTTATCAACGACCTTGCCAGCGATGCCTATATTGAAGCCACCGTAACCAGAAGCCAGACTCTATATAACATAACAGACGAAGGCCGTCAGACTCTCAGTTTCTTTTATAAGAAGATTTCAAAAGACATAAGGGATGATATAGATTTGTATCTTACTGACAGAAAGTATGCACTTCGCGAAGAGGTATCTTCCATTGCCGACTATTACGAAAGACATCCCGGTGAGTATGTTGTGGATCTTAAAATCCTTGAAAGAAACACCACCACTGTGGAA
Source organism: uncultured Lachnospiraceae bacterium (assembly GCA_902772565.1). Taxonomy (GTDB): domain Bacteria; phylum Bacillota; class Clostridia; order Lachnospirales; family Lachnospiraceae; genus UBA3775. The sequence goes on from CACYBJ010000021.1 coordinate 20,607, forward strand.
CTCATTATGACAGTAGGCAGTGTGGCCGCAGCCGAAAGTGCATGCGACAAATGGAAACAAAAGAACGCAGACATTTATGCCTACGTTCTCAATACACTGTTAAAAGATGAATCCTAGGATATTAAATCAAAATCATAGTTCTTATTCTTCTGAGTAAGATCCAGGGAAAGAAGCATCAAGGCATCGCCGTAACCTATGGCGATGCTGTCTTTGTTTTTAAGGACTATTTTTATTGGGTCCGTTTCCTTCGCAAGTATCTGGTAAAGAGAATCCAGATTTCTTCCGTAATAATATGGCAGATTAAACTGATTCTTTAAATAGTCATGCATGGCAACCTTGGTTGTCATTTCATGGCCGTCAAGTATGATTTCTCTCATAACTAACTCTCTCTTTGTTTACTCTCACCCTGTTTTTAGAATTGCCTGATGGGGCGTTCCCTGCAAGCAAATTCCCACACAACATTGTTGTATGGGAATTATACTCTTATTTTAGATTTTATACAACCTTTTATTGTCCGACGGATGCCAGATCTTCTTCCAGACAGGCATAGAATTCGTCTACGCCCTTCTTTTCCGTTGCCGAAAAAGGAATAATCACTGTGTCGGGACCGGCTTCCAAAGTCTGTCTGATGATCTTAAGCTGCTTTTGCTGCTGACTTCTTTTAATCTTATCAAGCTTGGTAGCTATAACCACAGGAGTAAATCCGCTTTCCTTGATCCAGTTGTACATAGCCACATCATTGGCGGAAGGCTCATGCCTTATGTCAACCAGAAGAAACACCTTGCGAAGCTGTTCAGACTTTGTAAGATATCTTTCTATCATCTTTCCCCACTTGGCTTTTACCTGCTCGGATACTTTGGCATAGCCGTAGCCCGGAAGGTCCACAAAGTAGAATTCGTTGTTAATGTGATAGAAATTTATGGTCTGGGTCTTTCCCGGCTGGGACGAAGTCCTGGCCAGGGATTTCCTGTTTAGAAGAGCATTAATGAGCGATGATTTGCCCACGTTTGATCTTCCGGCAAATGCATACTCCGGCTGTAAGTTTTTGGGTAGAGTGCTGGTGATACCGCATACGGTTTCCAGCTCAGCGCTTTTTATTACCACAATTCACCTCTTATACGCTCTTCTTTACCTGTTCCTTGGTTTTGTCGGCAGATGCATCTGCCTTCTTCTCTTTCATTTCCTTTTTGTAGGACATGTCTCTGATAAGATCAGGGGCTTTGAGTCCCTTGGCTGCCTCTTCGGTAACAACACATCTTACGGCCTTATCGTCCGAAGGAACTTCGTACATAATGTTCATCATTATGTTCTCAACTATGCTGCGAAGACCTCTTGCTCCGGTATTTCTCTCTTCGGAAAGTCTTGCAATCTCCCTTAATGCGCCGTCGGTAAACTCCAGCTGAACATCGTCAAGGGAAAGAAGTGCAGCATACTGCTTAACAAGTGCATTCTTGGGCTCTCTTAAGATTCTGATGAGATCGTCCTCGGAAAGCCTGTCAAGAGCGACAGTTACAGGAATTCGGCCGATAAATTCGGGAATGAGACCGAACTTAACAAGGTCCTGAGGCATAACCTTTCTGAAAAGGTTGCCGATACTCTCGCTGCCCTTAATACTGATTTCCGAATTAAAGCCGATGGTCTTCTGGCCGATACGATCCTCAACGATTTTTTCCAGACCGTCAAAGGCACCGCCGCAGATAAAAAGAATGTTTGTTGTGTTAATGTGATACATCTCCGACTGCGGATGCTTTCTGCCGCCCTGAGGAGGAACGGAGGCATCTGTGCCTTCCAGTATTTTAAGAAGGGACTGCTGAACGCCCTCACCGGATACATCACGGGTAATGGAAACATTCTCGCTCTTCTTGGTAATCTTGTCAATTTCGTCGATATAGACAATACCCTTTTCGGCTCTTTCGATATTGTAATCGGCTGCCTGAATGAGTTTAAGAAGAATATTCTCAACGTCTTCACCTACATAGCCGGCTTCCGTAAGGGTGGTGGCATCTGCAATGGCAAAGGGCACGTTGATTATCTTGGCCAGAGTCTGGGCAAGATAGGTCTTACCGGAACCCGTAGGTCCGATAAAGAGAACGTTGCTCTTCTGGATTTCCACATCCAGATCGTCTCCCGAAAGGATTCTCTTGTAGTGGTTATAAACAGCAACGGAAAGAGCCTTTTTGGCTTCGTCCTGTCCCACAACATATTCATCCAGGAAGTTTTTCATTTCCTTGGGCTTAATAAGGTTGATGCCGGTGTTGACATCTCCGGGAGCGCCCATTTTGTCATCATAAAGGCCTTCGTTTATGATCTCATTGCAAAGATCTACGCATTCATCACAGATGTATACGTCTCCGGGTCCTTTAATCAGTTTCATGACTTCATTCGCAGCCTTGCCGCAGAATGAACAATGCTTATCTTTTGGCACGTGAGCCTCCTGTCTATCTGCTTACGATTACTTCGTCAATGAGTCCGTAGGCCTTAGCTTCCTCTGCTGTCTTCCAGTTGTCTCTTTCTGTATCGTTAACAACTTCGTCATAAGGCTTTCCGGTATTCTCCGCAAGCATTCTGTTAAGTTTTTCCTTGGTCTTTAAAATCTGCTTTGCAGTGATCTCGATTTCGGTAGCCTGACCCTGAGCACCGCCCAGTGGCTGATGAATCATGATTTCGGCGTTAGGAAGTGCATATCTCTTGCCCTTGGCTCCGCCTGCAAGAAGGAATGCGCCCATGCTGGCTGCAAGACCTACGCAGATGGTGGAAACATCGCACTTTATGTATTTCATTGTATCATAGATTGCCATACCGGCTGTTACGGAACCGCCGGGGCTGTTGATATAGAGGCTGATATCCTTCTGAGGATCCTCAGACTCAAGGAATAAAAGCTCGGCAACGATAACACTTGCCGTTGCATCATTTACTTCTCCGTCAAGGAAGATGATACGGTCCTTTAAAAGTCTTGAATAGATATCGTAGGAACGCTCACCTCTGCTTGTCTGTTCAATAACATATGGAATTAAACTCATGGTATACCCCTTTCAAAAAATATCCGATTACAAAATTAGAGCCTAAAGTAAGGCTCTAATTTCAAATCAATCTTATCGCACCGTAGGGTGCAGCCTTTATATAAATATAGGCTTTTTTTTGCAATCTGTAAATAAACCTGTGGTTTATTCTGCAGATTCGGAAGTCTCTTCTGTCTTCTTCTTTCTTGTAGTTCTCTTCTTAGGCTTTTCTTCTGTCTTTTCTTCGGCAGATGCAGGAGAAACTGTGGACTTCATTTCCTTTGTTTCCTTTGCACTTTCTGCGATGATATCGGCAGCCTTTCTTACTACGAGATCCTTCTTGATGTCTTCAGCCTGTGAACCGAGGATGTCCTTAACCTTCTGAACTTCCATCTGGTATGCCTTAGCCATCTCTTCGAATTCCTTATCAAGATCTTCGTCGGATGCTTCAAGTTTTTCTACTTCTGCAATCTTCTCAAGTGTAAGACGTGTTCTGATTCTGCTGATAGCCTGTGGCTCCATCTGAGCTACGAACTTGTCATAGGTAAGGCCTGAGAACTGGAAGTACTGCTCAAGCTGAAGGCCCTGTGCCTGAAGTCTCTGAGCGAACTCTTCTGCCATGTTCTGCTTTTCTGTTTCAATCATAGGAGCAGGAAGTTCGATAGTTGCATTGGCTGCAGCAATTTCAACTGCTTCGTTCTTGATTGTTTCCTTAGCTGCCTTGTCCTTGCTCTCTTCAAGGTTCTTTCTGATATCTGCCTTGTACTCAGCAAGTGTATCAAATTCGGAAACTTCAGATGCGAATTCATCTGTAGCTTCTTCAATAACTTTCTTCTTAATGCTGTTAACCTTGCACTTAAATACTGCAGGCTTTCCGGCAAGTTCAGCTGCCTGATAGTTCTCAGGGAAAGTAACATTTACGTCGAAATCTTCACCGATGTTCTTGCCGATGATCTGATCTTCGAAGCCCGGAATAAATGCACCGGAACCGATAGTAAGATCGTAATCTGTTCCCTTACCGCCGGCAAATGCAACACCGTCAACAAAGCCTTCGAAATCGATCTTTGTCATGTCGCCTGCTTCAACTGCTCTGTCTGTAACATCAACGATCTTAGCGTTCTGCTCAAGAGCCTTGTTAACCTCGGCCTCAACTTCTTCATCGCTTACGCTTCTGTCCTGCTTTGTAACCTCAAGACCCTTGTACTCGCCAAGTGTTACTTCAGGCTTAACTGCTACTGTTGCAGTGTATACGAACTTCTCACCGAGCTTGATTTCTGTTACAGCGATTTCAGGTCTGCTTACGATTGCAAGACCGCACTCTGTTGCAACCTCAGGATAGGTTTTGTTGATGAGTTCGTTGGCAGCATCATCATAAAAGATTTCTGCGCCGTATTCCTTAATGATGAGCTTCTTGGGAGCTTTACCCTTTCTGAAGCCCGGAATGTTAATCTTGTTTTTCTGTTTCTGATATGCTTTTTCAACCGCCTGGTCGAATTCTTCTGCTGTACACTCAATAGTGAGTTTAGCCATACTCTTCTCTAAATTTTCTACTGTATAACTCATCGGGTTATATACCTCCGTATAATTTACCACGTCTGATTTTGACATGGCTTGACAAATGGAGATTATAACACAAATATAAACAGACCGCAACCCCTACAAATTCAAAGAAAAAAAGCCGGCTGCGGGTTTCGCAGCCGGCTGTAGGTTTATTTTTCGTTTTTGTTGTCGTCGATTACGAGAACGAAATCGTCCGGATTAAACATCTTGTTGGTCTTAACTTCAACCTGAATGTCATCCAGTTTCTTAAGTCCCGGATTCTCTTCGATCATCTTGACTGTTCTCATGCTGTTAAGAGCAAACTTGGTCATGTAAGAATCAAGCGAAATTACAAAGCCCATAGTCTGAAGTTCCTGGAGAATGGAAACAACTCTGTAGAAGTTTCCTTCGTTTACACCTTCCGGAATTACGAATTCCACGATGTTGGTCGGAACCGGATAGTCCTTTAATATCTTCTTGGTTCTTGCCATGAACTCAGGGCTGAACATGTATTCCTGTGAACAGGAAATCGAAATGAGCGGCGGCTTGATCTCCCTCTTGATCCACTCGTCGAGAAGTCTGAAGGTCTCTTCGTGAACATAGGAATCAAGCTGAGTGATTGCGCCTTCCTGCTGCATAATGCCTGCAAAGGATTCTCTTTCGATTACGGAGCCTTCCTTTGTTACCCAGCGCACTACGGCATCTGCCTTAACAATCTCACCGTCTTCGTCTCTTATAGGCATGAAGAATACTCTGAACTCGTGATTATCAAGAGCGGCCTTCATGTTATTCTTAACGAAGTTCTCGAATGTGGCACCGGTCTTAATAACATCACTGTGCCATGCAATTTCGATCTCGCCGGTTTCGATTCTTGAAGAAATGCTCTTTCTTGCCGTATTGGCAGCCTCGATCATGTCGCTTACTCTCTGACCGTGGCCGTTCATTCTGTACAGACCTGCCCAGAAGCTTAACTTAACATCCGGATACATCCTGTGAACGCTTGCAAGGGCCTGCTGGAGGATCATTTCGATTCTTGCAGTGATACGCTCTTTGTCATCGTATTCAATAAAGAGTACGAAGGTTGAGCCTGTAACTCTTGCAAAGTATTCTTCCTCTCTAATCTGTTCGGAGATGGAATTGGAAAGCTGGATGAGTACTTCGTCGCAGATTGAGTAGCCCCAGAGGTCATTGATTTCTCCGAAGTTCGGGATGTTGAAATAAACGAAAATGTTCTGTGGCTTTCTCATGAGAGAAATCTTGGAATCAACAACCTGTTCAAACTTCTCAACGGTCATCTGGCCCGTAAGGACATCCTTGGATTTCATGCGGTCTACGAAGTTGGAAACATCGGTCCAGCAAATGAAATCATACTCGTCTTCGCCATGCTTTATAGCTGTAGCTGTGGATGTGAACCACTTCTTATTCTTTTCAAAGTAGCTGTCCATTGCACAGCGGTCTTTGGCATTCTCGCCTCTGATGCCCACCAGCGGACAGTTCTTGCAAGGCTCCTTGCGACCCATTACGGTCTTGTAGCAAAGAAGGTTGTCTTCTTCGGCCACATACTGTCTTCCGTTGGCATCGCCAACGAATACCAGCTGATAGGAATCCTTTTTAACAGCGTAGTCCGTTACGAGCTGATTGTTCATAACGTCACGTGAATATTCGATTTCTTCCTGCAGACCTTCTCTGGTTCTGATACGCTCCATGTAAATGCTGAGGAGCTTTGAAAAGCTGATAAGGAAATCGGATTCTTCCTTTTCCCACTTTTCGCCCTGAGGTCTTTCAAATGTGATGCAGGTTACGGCATGACGGTCTTCAAACACTTTGTACTGAAGAACGGAGCCGGATGTGAACACACCCTTGAGTTCGCCCGGTACCTGGAAATCAAGAGTTGCGGTGTTCTCGCAAAGGAACAGATTGTCATTCTTGAAGCGGGCATAGATTTTGCTCCACTGAGCATCTACGATTCTCTCGTAAACTCTCATGTACGGAATGGTCTTCTGGTTCCAGTAATACTTAACCGAACAGGTGGTTCCGCGCTTGTCGTAGTTGTATGTATAGATTCTTAAATACTTGTAATACTTACCTACCTCGGCAAGGATGTTATTGATTTCCTCAGGCTTGGCATCGTCGCTGGCAAGCATTTCCATCACTTTGTCGATGTAATACTTTTCTACCTTACCGTACTCAGCCTGTTTCTGTCCCTGAATGATCTTACGGGACTCTGTGGCCTCCTGCTGTTCCTTGGTTGTTGGAACCTCATGAGGTGTTACATTAAGAGAATCGGAATAGAATTCGAAAATCTTCTCCGGCTTCTTCTTGGCTGCGGCAAGAGCGATAGCTGCCTTCTTGTAAAGTGTTGAATAGTCGTTACCGTCGGCAGGGGCAGATGAAATACCTGCGCAAAGAGAAAGTTCATGTTCTCTCTTGAACTTGATCTCGCCGGCCATACCAACTATGTTCTTAACTATTTCGGATGCAGATTTAACAGAACTGATGGACTGCTTAAATACGGCAAATTCGTCGCCTTCTATTCTTGCAACAAGTTCTCCTTCTTTGAAAAGAGCTGCAAGAGCATTACCGAAGGTTTCGATTACATACTCACCGTAGGGCTCGCCCCATTTTTTGTTAATTGCCGCAAAGTTATTGATATCGATAATAACAAATGCGTGTTTGGCTTTGTCACCGCGCTTCTGGATAGACGCGGAAACCTGTGATATAAATGCTTCTCTGGTGAGAAGACCTGTTACCTTATCGCTTTCGGCACGCTTGATAACAACATTCTCAGATGCCTTCTCGGAATCTACGTTACGTGAACGGCCAATAATTTTCTCGGGTGCACCGTTGGCATCCTTCTGAAGATAACCTTCGAATCTTACCCATACATACTTATCGGTTCCGATGTCCATTCTCATGTCATAAGAGAATGCCGGTTCGCCTTTGTCCATGCTGTCAACAAACTTGTCGAAGATCGGAACATCGGCAGGATAGATAACATCGCTGTTCTTTATTGTTTCGCGGTAGTTTGCTATTTCCCCATGACCCCCGAAACTAAGGCCTTTGCTCTGAGTGAGTTTCTTTGACTTGATGTCGTACTCCCAAAGACCGCAATCAACCATGTCTTTAATAAAGTTGTATTTTACTTTTTCGGATTCGAGCTCCTTTTCGAGTTCTTCTATTTTAGAAAAATCAAATTTTGAAGTCGATTTCTTTTCCATAGTAAACCTCTTTTACCCATAATGTTACATGACAATTCCCCGACAAATCCCGAAAAAGGGCGCAAGAAACCGCCATACACGAATAGTTTACTACAAATTGCATCTGTATTGCAAGCCACTTGCACAAATGCAATATGATTTGTCAAATATCACGTAGGTTTTAACGATTTTTAATCAAACTGGACCTTGGCGGCCATATCCTTCGCAACTTCTTCGCTTGTTAAAGCCGTTAAAATAGCAAGGGCGAAGTCCATTGAAGTGCCCATGCCGCGGGATGTGATGATATTTCCGTCTCTTACAGCCTTGGCACCTGTCATGTAGGTGGCGCCGAGAAGCTTTTCTTCAAAGCCCGGATAGCTGACAGCCTTTTTACCCTGAAGCAGTCCGTTCATGCCAAGAACCGAAGGAGCGGCGCAGATGGCGCATACAAACTTGCCTTCGGAATTAAACTTCTTAATTACTTCGGCTACTCCCGCATGGTCCATAAGAGTGTTGGTTCCTTTAAGGCCGCCGGGAAGTACAACCATATCGGCAGATGCGAAATCTGCCTCTTCGAACAAAACATCCGCAAGAAGCTTGATGCCATGTGATGTGGTTATCTCCTTACGACCCATAACGGAACAGGTTTCAACATCGATCTTGGCACGTCTTAAAATATCAACCACCGTGAGGCCTTCGATATCTTCAAACCCGTCTGCAAACAAAACATAAACCTTAGACATATTCTCCTCCTGATTTATACACTTCACTGTATTTCTTCTTCGTTTAATTCGGAATTCTCATCCTCTATACCTTCAAGTTTTTTGTAGGCTTCTATTACCACATTTCCTCTGTAGGCAAGAGTTATCAATATCATTTCCGGAACCAGTACCACTACAAATACCGAGAACATTCCCATGCCGGTGCCGGGATTGTCAAAAAGCAGTATCATGGTAAAGAAAATGTATGCAAAGAAAAGAATTCCCACCTGTATAAGGGTGATAATCAGTTTTCCGGGCCACTTGAGGGCAAAAAACACGGAATTGATCAAAGTTCTTCTGGTAGTATTCTCATACTTTACAGCCAGCGGAAAAGCATAAATAAAAGCAAGCAGCATAAATACCGCCGACATTGTAATGATCACCAGATGGAAAAGCGACTGGTTGATCATAAAGTACTGGATGTTAATGTAAAAGAAATAAGAAAGCAGGGCCAGAACCAAAAACAGTTTGGTTCCGTCCACAAAGTTTTTCCTGAAAGCATCCCAGAAGTTTTTCCAGATATATGACTCTTCTTTTCTTACTATTCTCATGTTTACATCTATTGCAGCCGCTGTGGATGCACCTATGGTTATAATCGGAATACAAAAGATCAGCCACAGGAAGTTTACGAAAAACATATCTGCGATGGTCCACATCATTTTATAAAGAGCACCGTCTTCTCTGAACATAATTCACCTTTCTCTGCCCCCGATCTCCGATCGGGGAGGTCTGTCGCAACTCGTCATAATTCCGAAGGAATTGTGACAGAGTTTCGTAGAAACTCGTCTTTGAGACATCAAAGGAATCCCGTAGGGATTCCTACCTTTCTGCTTACTAATACAAAAGCCGGAGTATGATACACCGGCTTTATTAATTTCTCATATACAGTTTACGGGCGCGAGATAAAAGCCCAACGCCTTACTGACCGTGGATATTGGAAACCGAAAGTCCGTTTACGGTCTTAGATATACGATCTTTTCCATCTACTCTGAGATGAACAATTACCGCTCCGGAAGAAATGTTGCTGGTGTCTGCATAGAGAGATACTATGTCAGATGCAACCTTCTTTCCGCCACTCTTTTCAGCCATGGCATCGATTGCTGCCTTGGACTTTTCGGATTTGGAAAGCCCTGCGGAGTATGAACCTTCTACACGGTAAACATCCCCTTTTTCGTCGGCATAATAGATGATATAGTCTGCATCTTTTTCTATGGCAATAGCCTGAACGGACGCATTGGAATCAACGCCTATTGTGGCTTTGCCAAGTTCTTCGGTTATTTCCTGCATGAGGTCGGAATTAATACCGGAAGCATCGGTCTTTGCAAAAGGACCTACCTTGAATAAAAAGGCTGATGCAAAATACATTACAACAATAAAATCCACTGCAAAGAAAAGTGCAATAAGAAGTTTAACCGGCTGAATGGCGCCTCTGGCCTTCTTGGCTGCCTTGGCATCGAGAATTCTCTGCTTCTCTGCTTCGGCGGCTGCTTTTTTGGCATCCTCTGCTGCTTTCTTCTTGGCTTCGGCATCGGCTTTAGCTTTGGCTTCGGCATCTGCTCTGGCTTTGGCTTCTGCTTCGGCGGCTGCGCGTGCTTCGGCATCTGCCTTGGCCTTGGCCTCGGCTTTGGCTTTTCGCTCGGCTTCTACGGTTGCTTTAAGTTCTGCTTCTCTTCTGGCAGCTGCTTCGGCTTCCGCTTTGGCTCTGGCTTCAAAGTCGGCTTTTCTCTGCTCAAGAAGTTCCCTGTCTCTTGCAGCTGCAAGTTCCACTCTTCTGGCTTCTTCTTCGGCTGCGCGGGCGGCGGCTTCTGCTTCGGCCTGAGCCTTGGCAATAAGTTCTGCCTGCTGCCTTTCTATTTCTCTGGCCATCCTCTCGGCTGCCTCGGCTGCTGCACGGGCTTCCGCCTGTACCTTTGCTTCCGCTTCCGCCGCAATTCTGGCTGCATCGAATTCACTGTTTAACTGCGACTGCTGATTCTTAAGAGCCTTTTCCTGATCCTTTTGATTCAGTTTGGCAAAGAAATCGTCGGCCGCATCATACCCCGAGTTATCACTGTCGTAGCCCTCAAAGTCAAAGGATTTACGCTGATCCATATCTTCCTCCGAAATGTAAATGCGTATTTACAGTACCTATTTATTTTAATATTTATAGGGTAATAAGTCAACACATGAACCATCTGCTAAGGACTGCGGAAAGCACAAAAAAAGAGACGGTACTTTCGTACCGCCTCTCAAAAGACTTGTTAAAAATGCTTATACCTGAGCATCCTCAGCTGCATGTCTTAAATCAGCCTCGCCCTGTGAATATGCGAGACAGTCTTCATAACCTGCTGCATATGCATCTTTAATCATTTCTGCTACGTACTTGTCGTAGTCTGAATCATTTGTAGCCTTGATAGCCTTCCATGAATCTGTCTTTACGATATCGTAAACGATAGCCCATGTTGACTTAAGGTCTTTCTTCATCTTTGTAGGAACATAATCTGTAGAAGGAACTACGGAAGCACCGCCGTTCTTGTCTGCCATCATGTCGCAGTATGCGTCGAATGAATCAACATTATAGTAGTTATAGTAATCCTGGATGATTTCGTAATCGGCAAGACCGCCTACGCTCTCCCATGATTCATAATCATACTTTTCATTGTGAGCAGAACCGTCGATTGTAGCCTGTGTAGCCCAACCATAAGAGTTCCAACCGCACTGACCTTTATCCCAGGTACCGCCGCCGAGTGCTTCAGGCATTGCTGTCTTCTGATCGCGCATGCAGTTAAGACCAAGGTCTGTCATGCAATAGTAACCGTCTTCGTCTACATACCAGATACCGTCTTCTGCATCCGGTGTAGCCTTTTCAGACTTCTTACCGTATTTCATGCTAAGCATACCTTCAGGTGTGTACATCCAGTTAACGATTGCCATGCAAAGCTCAGGATACTGAGTAGCGGCACCGATACATGTCTGGTAAGAACCACCGTATACGTTGAAACCGTAAGCAAGTGTACGGAAGTCTTCAGCAGCGATAGGAACCATTGCCTTGCCAGCTGAAAGGTGAGCAGCTGTGTTATAAGCTGTACCAACGTATGAGAAGATATCCATGAATGTTTCACCATTTGTCATGGCTTCTGCACATTCATCCCAACCGTTTGTCTCAGAGTCAGGGTCAACAAGACCGGCCTGATTAAGGTCGTTGTAGAACTTAAGGCATCTGAAGTAGATACCGTCTTCCTGTAAGCAGCCCTGGAATTCATCTGTTACGGAATTGTAAAGACCGCAGTTAAACTCGTCCCAACCATAGAAAGCGGCTGTTGACTTAACATACATTACCATGAATGCTGTGCCTTCCCAAGCTGTATGAAGAGTTACACCATAGGTTTTTGTACCGATATCAGATGTAGGCTCAAGTTTCTGCATGTCAGCAAGGATAGTCTTGTAATCTTCAAGAGTGGAGATTGTAGGATATCC